>NZ_SOGI01000011.1:0-31315 GCF_004403385.1 Cryobacterium sp. TMT4-31 | reverse complement strand
CGCACCCCGGCCGCGGCATCGGCCCCGCGCCCTCCCGCCGCACAGGTTTCCCCTCCGGTCGCGACCCCGCCGGCTGCGACGACCGTCCCTCCAGCCGCCCCAGGCTGGGCCACCCGGACGCCGGGCACCCCCGCTGCCATGCCGGTCGAGCCCGCCGCGGCGGTCGCCACCAGCCCGGCTGCCGACGTGAGCCCCGATCGCGCCCAAGCCGACCGTCCCGATCCGACCGCCGAGACGCCGCCGCCCGCCGCCCCCGTCGTGCCCGTCGGTCCGGTCACCCTGGCCCAGATCAAGGACGCCTGGCCCCAGATCCTCGAGGCCGTCAAGGAGGTCAAGCTCAGCGCCTGGCTCGTGGTCTACACCGCCCGCGTGCTCGATCTGCGCGGCGAGGACATTCTGGTGCTGTCCTTCCCCAGCGAGCAGGACATGCAGGGCTTCAAAGCTCAGCAGGCTCCAGGCCAGGGCGTCAGCGAGTTCCTCCGCGGCGCCATCGTGAAGGTGCTCGGCCTGCGGGTGAAGTTCATCGCCCGCGCCGACTCCGAAACCTTCGCGCCCACTTCCGCACCCGCGTCCTCTGCCGAGGTGCCCACCTCCGGACCAGCTGCCCCGGTGCGCCAGGGTAACTCGTCCGCAGCAGGGCAAGGCCCGGAGGGGAACTCCCCGGCCGGCGCGACGCCGACCGCCTCGACGACAGGTTCAGCGCCCGCTGCCTCCGCGACGAGCACCACGCCGACCTCGGCCGCTGTCGATCTGCCTTCGGCCGGTCCCGCCGTCTTCGGCGGCCCGTCCGGCGATGCCACCTCCAGCTCCACCTCTGGTACCGGCCCGGCATCGGCCACATCCACCGGCACCGCGACGGCGACCCTCGCACCGCCGGCCACCTCCACAGGCTGGGCCACCGTGGTCATCCCCGGATCCGCTGCCGCCCTGGCCGCTGCCGAGACCGCGGCCGGTGAACCCATCGTTGTCCCGCCCGTCCTCGGGGCACCCGGCAGCGCATCCACCAGTGCACCCACCAGTGCACCCACCAGCGCGCCGACCAGCGCCCCCGCCGGCACACCCTCCGCCCCCGCCGGCACACCCTCCGCCCCCGCCGGCACCCCGGACGCCACGAGCGCCCCGGCCGACACCGCACCGTCGTCAGCACCAGCCGCCGCACCCACATCTGCCACGTCGCAGTCTGCGCCGCAGTCCGCGCCGTCCTACGACTACGCGCCCGAGCCCGACTTCGAGCCCCCCTTCGACGAGGAGCCGCCGCCCTACGACGACCTTCCGCCGGACCCGCAGCAGTTCGCCCCACCCCCGGAACCGCCCCGTGGCACCCGGCCGGCCACCCAGCAGGCCCCAGGCCAGCAGGCTCCCCGCCAGCAAGCCCCCGGCCGGCGTTCGCCCGCGTTCGCCGAGAAGCAGCGCTACGGCGAGGCCGTGGTGCGCGAGATCCTCGGCGCCACCTTCATCGAGGAACAGCCGCACGACCCGATCTCGCGACAGAGGAACGATAACTAAATGTACGAAGGCATCGTTCAGGAACTCATCGACGAGCTCGGCCGGCTGCCCGGCATCGGCCCCAAGTCGGCGCAGCGCATCGCGTTCCACATCCTGCAGACCAAGAACTTCGACGTGACCCACCTGGCCAACGTGCTGCTCGAGGTGCGCGACAAGGTGAAGTTCTGCGAGATCTGCGGCAACGTGTCCGAGCAGGACACTTGCATGATCTGCCGCGACCCGCGCCGCAACCCCACCTCGATCTGCGTGGTCGAAGAGGCCAAGGACGTCGTCGCCATCGAGCGCACCCGCGAGTTCAAGGGTCTCTACCACGTGCTCGGCGGGGCGATCAGCCCCATCGACGGCATCGGCCCCGACGACCTGCGCATCCGTCAGCTGATGACGCGCCTCGCCGACAACACTGTGCAGGAGGTCATCATCGCCACCGACCCCAACCTCGAGGGCGAGGCCACCGCCACCTACCTCTCCCGCCTGCTGACCACCCTCGACATCAAGGTCAGCCGCCTGGCCTCTGGCCTGCCCGTCGGCGGCGACCTGGAGTACGCCGACGAGGTCACCCTGGGCCGTGCTTTCGAGGGCCGCCGCATAGTCACCAGCTAGCGCTCCGCCCGGTCGCCCGGGCTCCGCCGCGCCCCGGGAGCCCCACGCCACCCCGCCTCGCACACGGCGTCACATGAACGCCCGAGAATACGAACGCATTTAGGATGGGAGCGCGGGATGTCGCCGCGTACCCGGAAGCCAGGAGTGCCCACGTGAGCCTGATCGTGCAGAAGTTCGGCGGATCATCCGTTGCCGACGCCGAGAGCATCAAACGCGTTGCCAAACGCATTGTCGACACCAAGAAAGCCGGCAACGACATCGTCGTGGCCGTCTCCGCGATGGGCGACTCCACCGACGAGCTGCTCGACCTCGCCCACGAGGTCACCCCGATCCCGGCGCCCCGCGAGCTCGACATGCTGCTCACCGCCGGCGAGCGCATCTCCATGGCCCTGCTCGCCATGGCGATCAAGAGCATGGGCTACGACGCCCGCTCGTTCACCGGCAGCCAGGCCGGCATGATCACGGATGCCCAGCACGGCGCCGCCCGCATCGTCGACGTCACCCCCGGACGCCTGCGGGATGCCCTCGACGAGGGCGCCATCGCCATCGTCGCCGGTTTCCAGGGCTTCAACCGCGACACCAAGGACATCACCACCCTCGGCCGCGGCGGCTCCGACACCACCGCCGTCGCCCTCGCCGCCGCGCTCGGCGCTGACATCTGCGAGATCTACACGGATGTCGACGGCATCTTCAGCGCCGACCCTCGCGTGGTCCCCAAGGCGCACAAGCTCGAGCGGGTCTCCAGTGAAGAGATGCTCGAGCTCGCCGCCGCCGGCGCCAAGGTGCTCTACATTCGCGCCGTGGAATATGCCCGCCGGCACGGGGTCACGCTGCACGTGCGGTCGTCGTTCAACAACAACACCGGCACCATTGTCTACAACCCGGGCGCCACCAGCCCGTACGCCACCGAAATATTGAATGGAGAGCCCGTGGAAGAGCCCATCATCGCGGGGGTCGCCGCCGACCTCAGTGAGGCCAAGGTCACCGTCGTCGGTGTCCCCGACATTCCCGGCAAGGCCGCGCAGATCTTCAAGATCGTCGCCAAGACCAACGCCAACGTCGACATGATCGTGCAGAACGTGTCGGCCGCATCCACCGGTCTGACCGACATCTCGTTCACCCTGCCCAAGTCGGAGGGCCAGCAGGTACTCACCGCGCTCACCAACGAGCAGGCCAACGTCGGTTTCGCCGGCCTGCAGTACGACGACCAGATCGGCAAGCTCGCCCTGGTCGGCGCCGGGATGCGCACCAACACCGGGGTCTCGGCGAAGCTGTTCGAGTCGCTGTTCGAGGCCGGCATCAACATCGAGATGATCTCCACCAGCGAGATCCGCATCTCCGTTGTCACCCGCGCCGACACCATCAACCAGGCCCTGCGCGTGGTGCACACGGCCTTCGGGCTCGACAGCGACGACGACGCCGTCGTGCACGGCGGCACCGGCCGCTAAGGCCCCGTCCCGCCCGCACGGCAGCCAACTGTTGCCCATGCGGACTTCTGCGCCCGGTACGCCGGCACCATTTGTCCGCATCGGCAACAGTTGAACCCCGCGGGCACCCACCGGCCCGCCAGCCCACCGGATGCCAAAACCCGCGCACCCCCGGCATAACTCCTGCAATTTCTGCCAAAAACCCCTGTTTTGTCCCGCTTGGGCTCCAACCGGGGAGAATTGCAGGAGTTATGCGCATCCCGGCACGAGACCGACCCGCACCAGACTTGACTGAGTAAGGACCACACAGTGACCAGCACCGCAGCCACCAGCACCGCAACACCCCGCCGCGCCGGGATCAACATCGGCGTCGTCGGCGCCACCGGCCAGGTCGGCGCCGTCGTGCGGCGCCTGCTCGAGGAGCGCGACTTCCCGGTCGCCAGCATCCGCTACTTCGCGTCCGCGCGCTCCGCCGGCACCGTGCTGCCCTACAAGGGTGAGCGGATCGTCGTGGAAGACGCCTCCACCGCCGACCCCACCGGACTCGACGTCGCGATCTTCTCCGCCGGCGCCACCCTGTCCAAGAGCCAGGCGCCCCGGTTCGCCGCGGCCGGCGTCACCGTGGTCGACAACTCGTCGGGCTGGCGGATGGACCCCGACGTGCCGTTGGTGGTCAGCGAGGTCAACCCGGAAGCCATCGACCAGGCCGTCAAGGGCATCATCGCCAACCCGAACTGCACCACCATGGCCGCCATGCCTGTGCTCAAGGTGCTGCACGACGAGGCCGGCCTCGAACGGCTCATCGTGAGCACCTACCAGGCGGTCTCCGGCAGCGGCCTGGCCGGCGCCCAGGAGCTGGCCAGCCAGATCCGCGCCGCGGCCGGCGACGACAACCTCTTCCAGCTGGTACACGACGGCTCCTCGGTGAGCATGCCCGAGCCCACCATCTACAAGCGGCCGATCGCGTTCGACGTCATCCCGCTGGCCGGGTCGATCGTCGACGACGGTCTGTTCGAGACCGATGAGGAGAAGAAGCTCCGCAACGAGAGCCGCAAGATCCTCCAGCTGCCCGAGCTTCTCGTCAGCGGCACCTGCGTGCGGGTGCCGGTCTTCACCGGCCACTCGCTGTCGATCAACGTCGAATTCAGCAAGCCGATCTCCGTCGCCCGCGCCACCGAGCTGCTCAGTGACGCGCCCGGCGTGCAGCTGAGCGACATCCCGACGCCACTGGAGGCCGCCGGCGCCGACCCGAGCTTCGTGGGCCGCATCCGTCAGGACCCCGGCGTGCCCAACGGCCGCGGCCTGGCGCTGTTCATCAGCAACGACAACCTGCGCAAGGGTGCGGCGCTGAACGCGGTGCAGATCGCCGAGCTCATCGCCGCGAAACTCGCGACCCACGTCGACATCGGATAGCCCCGCGGGCACGCCGCCGGGTCCGCTCCGCTATTGTCAGAGCTTGTGGAGACGATCAGGGCAGCAGGAACCGGGAGCCGGGTGGCTTTCGCCGTATTCGCGGCGACCGCGCTGGCGCTCATCGGCTCAGCACTCATCCAGCTCGTACTCGGCGGCAACGCTGAACACCTGTTCATCGCCCTGATGGCCGTGGCCGTCACGGGCGTCCTCGAGATCCCCCGGCTCCGGCTGGGCACGGTGCCGCACCGTAGCCCGGTGGTCAGCCTGCCCATCGTGGTCGTCCTGGCTCTCGACCCGGTCTTCGCGCCGCTGATGTCGGTGGGCTTGGTCTGCCTGGGCGTTCTGATCGTGGTCTGGGTCCGCGCCCACCGGCCCGAATTGGCGTTGTACGCGGCCGGGCTCACGGGCCTGGGCGGTGCCGCGTTCGCGGGCGTCCTCGGCCTGCTCAAGTCCCTCGATGTGACCGCCGCCGGCGCAACAGCCGCCGCAGCGGTCGCCTACCTCACCACGGTGGTGGTCCTGGAGGCCCTCCGCCGGCGGTTCGACCGGCCCAGCCTCGACCTTGGCCCAGGACGTCACTACTCGGTGGCCCGCCTGGCCCTGATCGGCGGCGGGTTCGCCGGGTTCTGCTCACTGATCAGCCAGTGGACGCATCCGTTCTTCGACACCCGCACCGATACCCTCGCCACCGCCGTCACCCTGGTGCCCCTCGCGATCGTCGGCGTCGGCACGATCCTGCTCGTACGCGCCAAGGCGATGCGCCGCCGCCTGGCCGGCGTGGTCGACGGGGTCATCGACCTCAACGCCACGAACCACTTCGTCAAGTCCGGCGGGCAGGCCACGCCCATCACCATCAGCCCGGCCAGCAGCAGCGTCGACCTCGCCAGCGTGCTGCGTCGCGCCGCCATCGCCACGGTGGGCGTCGAATCCGCCGGCATCCGGCACGAGCCGGCCGGCCTGGGCGAGATCGACGCCCCGCTGTCGATCGGCGCGCTCGGCCAATACCTGGTGGCCCGCCGCGACGTGATGGACTACCCGTTCACCGGGGATGACCGACGCGCCCTGCAGGCCCTCGCGCACACCGCCGACGTGGTCTACGCCGCCCGGGAGAGCATCGGCGGCCTCACCATCCGCGCCAACACCGACCCGCTCACCGGGCTGCCCAACTATGGTGCCTTCCAGGATGCCCTGGCCAACATCAACGACCACCGCGACTACTCCGAGGCGCTGGCCGTGCTGTTCATCGACCTCGACGACTTCAAACGGATGAACGACCGCTACGGCCACCAGGCCGGCGATGAGATTCTCAGTGAGATCGGTCGTCGACTCAGCGCCGTCATCCGCCCCTACGACGTCGTCGCCCGCGTCGGCGGTGACGAGTTCGTCGTCATCCTCACCCGGCTGTCGTCGCTGGCCGAGGCGAAGCTGCTGGCCGAGAACATCATGGAGGCCACCGGCGAGCCCCTCGCCGTCAGTGGCACCGTGCTCAACCCGATCCTCAGCATCGGTCTGGCCTACTCCGCGCACCGCGAGACGGATGTCAACCAGCTGCTGCGCGACGCCGACCGCAGCATGCTCGCGATCAAGAAGTCCCGCCGCCGCGGCGGCCCGGCCAACGAGAGCAGCATCAACATCTCCGGGCACCGCTCGTCGCAGATGAACGACATTGTCGCTCGCGCCATCGACGAAGACCTGCTCGAACTGGCCTTCCAGCCGATCGTGAGCCTGGTCACCGGCCAGATCTGGGCCTTCGAGGCGCTGGTGCGGTACTCCGACCCCGAGCTCGGCCCGTTGTCACCGCCGTCGCTGGTGGAGAAGGCCAAGAGCCTCGGCCGGCTTGACGCGCTCACCCGCCAGGTGGCCCTGAAGGCGATGGCCGCCGCTGCGGACTTCCGCCTGATCGAACCGCGCATCGTCTGCATGACCATCAACGTCGAGGCCGGCCAGATCCTGCCGCAGCGGGTCGGCAGCTTCGTCGAAGAACTGGCTGACCGCTACCCGGGCATCTCGCTCTGCCTCGAACTCAACGAACGCTCTGTCGCCCGGGTGTCCACCGCGGTGCGCGCCCAGGCCGACCACCTCCGCGACATCGGCATCATGATCGCCCTGGACGACTACGGCTCCCAGGATTCCTCGGTCGACGCGCTGGTGCGGATGCCGATGGACATCCTCAAGATCGACAAGAGCCTCGTCGACGACCTCGACGATGTGCGCCAGCGTGAGGTGCTCACGGCCCTGCAGGGCTTCGGTGACAACCTCGAGTATTCGATGATCGTGGAGGGTGTCGAGAACGAGGCCATGGCCACCCATCTCTCCGCGTTGGGCATCCGCAGCGCCCAGGGTTTCCACTACGGCGTGCCGCGCAGTTTTGAAAAGACCCTCGCCCGCCTCGAAGAGTTCGGGGCTGCCGCGGTACTGCCCGTGCGCGCCGCGTCTGAGCTCCCCCTCTGAACGCTAGGGTCGCAGTATGGTCGAGCAGAGTTTGAGGTTGCCGCACGTCGGCGTGCGGGAGCGCGTTGAGCGGTCCGTTTTCCTCTCCCAGCTGCTCCTGGCCGCGGCTACCCTGCTGCTCGTCGCGGTCACGGTCGCCAAGGACGCGTCCATGTTCGTGGAGCCGCTCTACTTCCTCGGCGTCATGGTCATCTTCGCTACCACCGGACTGGCCGCCGCCGTGCCCTGGCGCCGGCTGCCCAAGATCTGGATCATCGTCCTGCCACTGCTCGACATCGTCGGGCTCACCCTGGCGCGCGAGGCGCAGCCGCAGCTCGGCGTCAGCTTCCTGCTGGTGTTCCCGGTGATCTGGCTGTCGACCCACTTCGGTCAGGCCGGCGCCGCCGGCAGTGTCATCTTCGCCAGCGTGCTGCTCTGGGCCGGCCTGCCGTTGAAGCTCTTCACCGACCCGAACAACGCCACCGGCTATGCCACCTCGCAGGCGCCGCTGCTGGCCGTCGTGACGATCATGCTCGCGTTCGTGGCCTCCGTCACCTACACCACCAACCGGCGAGCGCTGGCCCAGCGGGTGCTGCTCACCCAACAGGCCGGTCTGTTCGAGGCGGCCCTGCAGCGCTCCCGGCGCCAGGAGCAGACCCTCGACGAGATCTTCAACACCGTCGACTTCGGTGTGGTCGGCTACGACAGCGACGGACGGGTCAACTTCGTCAACCGGGCCCAGCGGTCTATGCTGACCCGGTTCGGCGTCAGCGACGGCATCGGCCTGGCCACCATCGTCTACAAGGAGGACGGTGTCACGCCCTTCGACGGTCCCGACCGGCCCACCCAGCGCGCCATCCGCGGTGAAACCGTTGACAGGGTCACGGTGTGGCTGGGTTCCCCCGACCAGCCGCAGGCCGCCGTGCTCGTGTCGGCCCGGCCCATCCACGACCACACCGGCCGGTACGACGGCGGCGTGATCGTGACCCGCGACGTCACCGCCGAGGTGCGGGCCGTGCAGGCAAGGGACGACCTCGTCGCCTCGGTCTCCCACGAGCTGCGCACCCCGCTCACCTCGATCCTGGGCTACCTCGAACTCGCTCTCGACGACGAGACGATCGACCCCGACACCCGTCGGATGCTCGAGATCGCGTCGAAGAACTCCGACCGGCTCCTCGAAATCGTCTCCGGCCTGCTCACCGCGGCCAGCGAGTCCAAAGAGGGTTTGGCGCTCACCGTCGCGCCCTGCGACCTGTCGGCGATCATCACGGAGGCCGTCGAGTCGGCCGAGCCGCTCGCCGCGCAACGCGGCATCCGGTTCGAACTGGCCGAGCTGGCGCCGATCACGGTCACCGCGGATGCCTTTCGGCTGCGCCAGGTGATTGACAACATCTTCTCCAACGCGATCAAGTACAACGTGGAGTCCGGCAAGGTCAGCGTCGAGGTGCTGGAGGTGTCCTGCGGCATCGAGGTGCGCGTCGCCGACACCGGCCGGGGCATGAGCGAAGACGAACAGGGCAACCTCTTCGACAGGTTTTACCGGGCCGACTCGGTGCGGGGCTCCAGCGTGCACGGCACGGGACTGGGCCTGAGCATCAGCCGGGACATCATGCGCGAACACGGCGGCGATCTGCGCCTGGAGTCGACCAAAGGCAAGGGGACGACGGCAATCGCCACGCTCCCGGTAAACAGAGGTTGAGCGTGGCACGCCGCGCTCAACGGGGGACAACATGCACCTAGACGGACCCACCCTGCAGATGATCAGTGGGTTGATCACGATCCTGTGCGGGGTCTCATTCATCTTCAACACCGCGCTGAACCGCAACGACCCGCCGGGCCGTTTGTGGAGCCTCGCGTTCGTGGCGGGCATCATGGTGGCCGTCGGTTACGGCGTCTACATCGTCAGCGCCGAGGCATGGTGGTCGATCACGTTCGCCAACGTGTCCCTGGTCATCGCCGTCGGCGCGCTCTGGTCGGGCAGCAGGGTCTACAACGGCCGCGGCTCCGGCTTCGCCGTGGTGGGGGGCCTGGCCCTGGTCGTGGGCGTCATCAGCCTCCTCCCCGGCGCTGACGGCGGCGAGTGGGCCGGGGCTGCCCCGCTCTGGCTCGTCGTGGCGCTGATGGGCGCCTTGGGTGGCACCGAGGCCCTGCGCGGCCGTCTCCGCCGCAACGTCAACGGGCGGATCTTCGCGCTCGTGCTCTTCGTCGTCGCCCTCTTCTACTCCGGCCGCGCCATCGTCTTCACCGTGGACGGCGTCGACAGCGCCACCTTCATCACCTTTTTCAACTCGGGCACCACCTCGATCCTCAACATGGCGCTCATCGTGACGACCTGCGTCGCCACGTCGATCCTGCGCGCGGAGCGGGTTGGCAGCAACGCCGTCGGCGACATCACCGTGGGCATCCATTCGGCCGCGGGCGTGCTGTCCGGCACCGCGTTCCAGCAGGCCGCCACCGACCATCTGCAGCGGGCCGAACGGGCCGAGCTGGGCCTGGCCCTGATCGGCGCGGACATCGACAACCTCCCCGAGATCAACACGGCGTTCGGGCGCGTCACCGGTGACGAGGCCATCGCCCGCTTTGCGGACACCCTCCGCGGCAGCGCGCCACTATTGGCGCAGATCGGACACCCGGCTGCCGGCCGCTTCTACGTGCTGGCTGCCGTCGGATCCGCGACCGAGGCTCTCACCATCGTGCAGCGGATGCAGAACGCCCTCGTCGACGGACCGATGGGGGAGTCCTACAAAATCCGGCTCACCGCGAGCTTCGGCATCGCGGACACCTTCGACCACGGGTACGACCTCGCGGCCCTCACCGCCGCGTCCGGCCGGGCCATCGACGTGGTCAAGCGCCGCGGCGGCAACGACATCGCCGTGACCACCGAAGCCGCCGTCACCCGGGAACCCTAACCTCGAAACAGCCGGCGGCGGCCTAGGGCACGATCGCGACGGTGATCTGGTCGCTGGCGGTCTGCTTCGCGAACGAGGCCGAGGTGGGCGTGGTCTGGATGAGCAGCTCGTAGGTGAACGACAGTGTGACGCTGGTGGCCGTCGGGTCGAGGGCCGACAGCACGTAGGTCTGTCCGTAGCTGTACGGCGCCTTCATGAGGTAGCCGGGCACTATGGTGGTCTGGTCCACGAAGGGTGCGGGCGGCTCCAGCGCGCCCGTGGGCCCGGTGACGGCCGTAATGACGGTCATCTTGGACAGGAACACGTCCTGGCCGTCGTCGGTGCCGAGCGTGGCGCTGAGGGAGAGGCTCACGGGCTTGTTCGCGCCCGCGGTCCACTCGCCCATGTTCAGGCTCGAGGAGTAGTCCACGGTGAGAGCCGCATCCCCGGCCGTGATCTGGTGCCGGGTCGATCCCGTGGCCAAATCGTTCTCGATCGCCGTGATGGTGGCTTTGGCCTTCGGGGTCGCGGATGGGCTCGCCTCGAGGCCGGCCCAGGGGGCCTGACCGCAGGCGGCGAGAGTAATCGTGAGGCCGGCCGCACAGGCCAGCGCCGCAAGGCGGGTACGGGTTGACGTCGTCATGGGATCCCCCGGGGGTGCACTGGTGCGCGCGGCTGGTGCGCTGGTCTTGAGCATATCTTGTGAAAACCTTGCCCCCGACCGGGGGTCAGACCGTGTTTTGCCCTGACACAGTGGGGACTGTGAATGACAGCAACAACGCCACCCAGACCGCGCCCAGCCCGGATGCCCACGCCAACGAGTTCAATTCGATGGTGGCGGGCCTGCCGACGTACCGGTCCACCGTGGGCTGCATCGTTCCCGCGTACAACGAGGCCGACTCCATCGCCGGCGTGCTCGACTCGCTGCTGGCCCAGACCCGGCTGCCCGACGTCATCCACGTGGTGGTCAACAACACCACCGACGACACCGTGAAGATCGCCAGCCAGTACGCCGGCCCGCACGAGGTCGTCACCGACGGGGTGATGCAGTTCACCGAGGTGTTCGTGCACGACATCGGGGTCAACCCCGACAAGAAGGTCGGCGCGCTCAACTACGGCTTCTCACTCATCGAGGGCTGCGATTTCCTGCTCGGCGTCGACGGCGACACCACAGCGGCGCCGAACGCCGTCGAGCAGCTCGAGGCCGAGATCGCCTCGGACACCCGCGTCGGCGGCATCTCCGCGATCTACAGCATCGACGACACCGTGATCCAGGGCCTCGTCCCCAGCTTCCTCATCGCCGGCCAGCGCGCCCAGTTCGCCGCGTTCAACATGCAGAACATGCTGCGCGGCCGCAACATGGCCGTGCTCGGCGGCCAGTTCTCGATCTTCTCCATCAAGGCCCTGCGCGAGGTCATGGTCGACAGCCACCAGGCCACCCCGTGGGTCAAGGACAGCGAGGTGGAGGACTCCCTGCTCTCGCTGCAGATCAAGAGCGCCGGCTACCTCACCAAGATCAGCGCCCAGGCCCGCGCCAACGTGGGCGGCATGACCACGCTGCGCGGCCTGGATGCCCAGCAGGTCAAGTGGAACTTCGGCGCCATCGAGCTCATGTGGCCCGGTCAGCGCGGCGACACCAAGGGGCAGCCGTTCCACCCCAACCTGCGCCTGCGCTGGCTCGAGAACTTCTCGATGATCGTCAACGTCATCACCCGGGTGATGTTCTTCATCCTGCTGTTCGCTTCGCTGTCGATCGACGCGTTCGTGTTCAGCCCGATCTGGCTGATCCCGCCGGTCATCGCCATCCTGCTCAACTTCCGCACCGCCATGTCGATGAAGAGCCGCACCTGGAAGGACATCGTCTTCGCAATCGGGTTCCTCCCCGCCGAGATCTACATGTGGGTGCGGATCGGCCACTTCGTGCGCGCCTGGACCAAATTCGCCAGCAACAAGCAGGTCGACAACTGGGCCGAGCAGGCCAAGGCCGAGCGCGGCTCCGGCAACGCCTACCTGGTACCCCTCCTAGTGGGACTCGCCGCGGCGGCCGCGATGGTGTTCATCTGGTTGCAGCTACCCATCATGGTCCAGTCCACCATCCTGTGGATCGGATGGCCGATCCTTGGAGTGACCACAGTGCTGCAGACTTTGACTATGTTCTTCACACTGATCAAGCGCCACCGCGGCTACCGGGTGTGAGCGCCCACATCGAGGCCCTCGCCCTGCGCAAACTGCTCGCCCAGATGGGCGGCGACCAGAATATGCAGCGCCGCTTTGTGCACGACTTCGTGCACCTGTGGCACAGCCGGTCCAAGCGGCTGGCCGTGGCGCTGACCCAGCGATTCCCGGATGCCGAGGAAGCCCACGTGGTGTTGCTGAGCATCCGCTCGAGCAGCACCATGGTGGGGGCGGTCACGGTGGAGGCCACCGCCGCGATGATGCACGACGCCCTGCGCGACGGCGATATCGCGGGTTCGGTGAGTCACATGACCAGGCTCAACGAGGTCGGCGAGCTGGCCTGCTCCGACCTGGCCGCCATGTTCGCCCTGCAGCGCTAAGCCCCCGCCCGCCTCGTCTGTCGAGCTTGTCGAGACCCCGCGACGTGCCTACAAGACGCGCCCATCCCGTCGGTCGAGCCTGTCGAGACCCCGCGACCCGAAAGCGACCCCTAGTACGAGTCGCGCCCGGCCTGATCCGACGCCGCCAGCCGGTAGCCCACGCCGCGCACGGTCTCCAGCCAGCGCGGGGCGGTGAGGCTGTCACCGAGCTTGCGCCGCAGGTTGCTCAGGTGCGCCTCGACGGCACGCTTGTCGGCCTCGTTCACGTAGTACGACGTCACGTAGCTCTCGCCGCGCAGCAGCAGCGCCAGGTCGGCCTTGCTGCGCACCCGCCGCTTCGACTCGAGCAGTGCGGCCAGCAGGTCGAACTCGGTGCGGGTCAGGTCCAGCTCAGTGGTGCCGAGCATGGCCAGGCGCATGTCGTTGCTCAGCCGCAGCCCGTTGTGCTCGATCCAGTCGTCGGCGCGTGCGTCACTGCTGGCGGATTCGGCGGTGCCGGCCTGGGGAAGCGGCACGGTCGCGACGTGCTGCCCGCTCATCGCAACCGGGGCCAGGCTCGGCGGCAGGTCGGCCGCCGGGGGAGCGGGCGCGGTGACCGGCGGAACGTACGCGGGGGTGTACTCGGGTTCCGCGGCGAGCTGTGCGCCGGCGGTCGGTGCGAACGCGGGGGCGGCGGGCTCGGTGATGACCTCGGTACCCTCCGGCGGCAGTGCCAGCCGGGGGCGGCGCAGCATGGCGTCGATGCGGGCGCGCAGTTCGCGCGGCCGGAACGGCTTGGTCAGGTAGTCGTCGGCGCCGGACTCCAGGCCCTGCAGCGTGTCGATCTCTTCGTCGCGGGCGGTGAGCATCACGAGGTAGGTGGCGCTGAACGCGCGAATCCGCTTCGCGGTCTCGAACCCGTCCATGCCCGGCATGCTCACGTCGAGCGTGGTGACGATCGGGTCGTACGCGCGAACCGCACGCACCCCGTCGAGCCCGTTGCTCGTGGCGATGGTCTTGAACCCGGCCTGGGTGAGTACGGCTTCAAGCAGATGGCGGATGTCTGCGTCGTCCTCAATAATGACCGCTACCCTGCGTATTTCCCCGGTCGTCGACATACCTGAGTATATTACGCGGGTCGAGCATCCATCAGATAGGCCCGATTCTGCGCGCCGCCCGGCTACCAGCCGGCAGCGGCCGCGAGCTCGAGGGCCCGCTCGTTCCACCATTCGCCGGCGGCCGGACCGCCGTTGCAGGTGCCGTCGCTCTCGCCCGGCTCCTTCACCCACAGATTCGCGTCGCGCAAGGCCCCATCCGTTGTGGCCTCGGGAGTGCCGCCCAAAGCTTGGCCGGCAGGGTTGCACCATTCGCCGTTGCCGCCCCGGCCGTTGCGCGAGGTGTCGACGACGAAGTGGGCCCCGCCGGTGAGCGCGGAGACCGCCTCACCGAAGGCCTGCTCGGCGGCCGAGTCGTTGTAGTTCGAGACGTTGGTCGCGAAACCGCGCACCTGCGCGACGCCGGCGCGGTTGAGCAGATCGGCGGCGGTGGCCGGGGTGAGCCAGTCGGAGTGGCCGGCGTCGAGGTAGACCGTGGCGACCGTGGGCGCGAAAGCGGCCACGCCTTGCTGAATCTGTGCCACCCTCTGCTCCACGTTGCCGCACTCGGTGGCCAGCGCCAGCGCATCCGGTTCGAGAATAACCACGGATGCCTTCAGCGTCAGCGCCGTCGCGATGGAGGCCACCCAGGTGGGATAGTCGGTCTCCGAGAGGCCGCCGGCCGAGAAGTTGCCGCAGTCGCGGTCGGGGATGCCGTAGACCACGAACACCGGCGTCTGCCCGACCTCTTCGGCGGCATCCGCGATGGCGGTGACGTCGGCCTGCACGGTGTTCAGCGGGTACTTCTCCGGCATCAGCCAGATCGCGGTGGGCTGCTCGGCCAGCTTGCCGAGGGTGGCGGCCGCGGCGGAGTCCGGGTCGGCGACCGCGGCGGCGGTGGCAGCCACCTGCGCGGTCGAGTTCGGGTTGGTATAGAAGGAGCGGCCGGCGAGAGGGTTGCCGGCGGCTGCGCTGGTGGCGGTGACCGCGAAGCTGCCGATGAACAGGCCGAGCGCCACGATGGGCGCAGCGAGGGTGATGATGCCCAGGGAAAGGCCGAGACGACTACCGGTCGAGTCCATTTTGCAACCTTATCGCCCGCATCCGGCGTTCGCAGCCGGGGGCTGCTGCGCCCCGGCGGAGCGGCCCGCGCGGCGGGTTAGAGTTAGAGCGTGAATTCAGAAAAGGTCGATGTCGCCCTGATTGGCGGGGGAATCATGAGCGCCACCCTGGCCACCCTGCTCGCCGAACTGCAGCCGGACTGGAACATCCAGGTCTACGAGCGCCTCGGTGAGCTCGCGCAGGAGAGCTCCAACCCGTGGAACAACGCCGGGACCGGCCACGCCGCGCTCTGCGAACTCAACTACATGCCTCAGGCTGCCGACGGCACCGTCACGGCCGAGAAGGCCGTCGCCATCAACGAGCAGTTCCAGATCAGCCGCCAACTCTGGTCGCACCTGGTGGAGACCGGGGTGCTGCCCGAGCCGGAGAAGTTCATCAACTCCACCCCGCACATGACCTTCGTGCACGGCACCGCCAACGTGGACTACCTGCGCAAGCGCATGGCCGTGCTCGCCGATGAGCCGCTGTTCGCCGGGATGGAATACAGCGAAGACCCCGCCGTCATCGAAAAGTGGACCCCGCTGCTGACCAAGAAGCGCGCCGCCAAGCAGAAGATCGCGGCGACCCGCATCGAGTCCGGCACCGACGTGGACTTCGGCGCCCTCACCCGCTACCTGTTCGCCTCGCTCAAGAAGCGCGGCACCGACGTGCACCTCAACCAGCAGGTCACCGCGCTCAAGCAGCTGGATGACGGCTCCTGGAAGCTCAAACTGCTCAGCCTGGTGGGTCGTTACACGAACACCGTCGAGGCCCGCTTTGTCTTTGTCGGTGCCGGCGGCGGCGCCCTCGCGCTGCTGCAGAAGAGCGGCATCCCCGAAATCAAGGGCTTCGGCGGCTTCCCGATCAGCGGTCAGTTCCTGCGCACCAATAACCCCGCCATCGTCAAACAGCACCAGGCCAAGGTCTACGGCAAGGCCGCCGTGGGCGCGCCGCCGATGTCGGTGCCGCACCTCGACACCCGGGTAGTGGATGGCGAGACCTCGCTGCTCTTCGGCCCATTTGCCGGGTTCAGCCCCAAGTTCCTCAAGACCAGCACCTGGTTCGACCTGCCCTTCTCCGTGCGCGCGCACAACCTCGTGCCGATGCTCGCCGTGGCCAAGAACAACTTCGGCCTGATGAAGTACCTGGTCGGCGAGGTCTTTGCCTCCCGCACGGCCAAGCTCAACGCACTGCGCGAGTTCATGCCCACGGCCAAGGCCGAGGACTGGGAGCTGATCACCGCCGGCCAGCGGGTGCAGGTCATGAAGAAGGACGCCAAGGCCGGCGGCATCCTGCAGTTCGGCACCGAGGTCATCACCTCCGCCGACGGCAGCATCGCCGGGCTCCTCGGCGCTTCGCCCGGAGCCTCCACCGCCGCGCCGATCATGGTCGACCTCCTCAAGCGCTGCTTCCCGAGCGAGTACTCCCGCTGGGAGCCGCAGCTGCGCGAGATGGTCCCGAGCCTGGGCACCAAACTCTCCGACGATCCCGCCGCGGCCGCCGCCTCCCTGGCCGCCACCGCCAAGACCCTGCACCTCACCGCGTAGGCGCGGCCGGCCAGCCTGCGCTGCGCCTGCGCCTGCGCCTGCGTCCCGCATCCGCTGCCCGACCGCGAGCTATGCGGGTCAGGCGCCGCTGTGCGGGTGGCGTGCCCCCCGCATAACGGCGCCTACCCCGCATAACGTCAAGACCGGCGGATGCAGCGCCCCGCCGGTTGAGCCACCCCGCATGACACCCACCACCTTGCATCCCACTCGAACATGTGTTCGACTGGATGCATGCGCTGGAGTGGACAGGAACTAACGACCGAGCAGGCCGGCGCGCTGCCCGGCCTGGCCCGGCTGAACAACCTGGTGCGCAGCGTCCGCACCCCCGAGTTCGACGGGATCACCTTCCACGAGGTGCTCGCCAAGTCCGCCCTCAACCGGGTGCCCGGCCAGAGTGCGATGCCCTTCGGCTGGACCATCAACCCGTACCGCGGCTGCTCTCATGCGTGCACCTATTGCTTCGCCCGCCCCACCCACAACTACCTCGACCTCGACGCGGGCAAGGACTTCGACAACGAGATCATCGTGAAGGTCAACGTGGCCGAGGTGCTCAGTAAGGAACTCGCCAAACCCACTTGGGGCAAGCATCCGGTGGCGCTAGGCACCAACACCGACCCCTACCAGCGGGCTGAGGGCCGCTACCGGCTGATGCCCGGCATCATCGCCGCGCTCGCCGACTCCGGCACCCCCTTCTCGATCCTCACCAAGGGCACCCTCCTGCGCCGGGACCTCGACCTGCTCCACGAGGCCAGCCAACAGGTGCCGGTGGACCTCGCCATGTCCATCGCCATCTACGACGACGCCCTGCAGCAGGCCGTCGAGCCGGGCACCCCGAGCACCAAGGCGCGCCTAGCCACGGTCAGCGCAATCCGCGACAAGGGCATGGACTGCTCGGTTTTCCTGATGCCGATCCTGCCGTTCCTCACCGACACGAAGGCGCACCTCGACGAGGCCATGCGCCAGGCCAAGGCCGCCGGCGCCACCGGGGTGCTCTACAGCGCCCTCTACCTCAAGCCCGGGGTCAAGGAGTGGTACTTCCAGTGGCTCGAGCAGGATCATCCCGAGCTCATGCCCCAGTATCGCGAGCTTTACAAACGCGGGACCTACGCGCCCAAGGAGTACCGCCAGTGGTTGGCCGAGCGCATCCAGCCGCTGATCCGCGCGCACGGCCTGCAGCGACGCCGTGAGGACCCGGCGACCGGCGGCATCCTCTCCAAGGCGCTGACCGCGCCCAGCAACCCCAACTCCCCGCCGCCGTCCCTCATCGCCGCCGAACTCCCGCCCGAATTCTCACCCACTCTGTTTTGACCCTCACCGAGCACACACCACCGTCGAACCGGCTGCCCGCCAACCCCCGCACACCTGAGATAATCAGACGCGGAGAGGGCGTAATGTCACTTGGGTTACCCGACCACCTGGTCAAGGCCACGCTCAGCCGTGCCCTCGCCCGGGCGTCGCACTGGTTCGGCCTGGTCTGCCTGGCCGGCGCCCTGCTCTCGGTCCTGGCGCTGAGCGTGTTCCCCGTCACCGAGCGGCTGCAGATCACCGTCGCCGCGATCCTCGGCATGGGCGCCCTGCTGGCGGTCCTCGCCCGCTGGCGCACGGTGCCGCTGACCATCGCCTACCTGCTGGTCGGTGCCCTGTGCACCTACCTGTTCACCAGCGCGGTGCTGGGCATGCCCGGCGTCTTCCCGTCCTCGGACATGTTTCTGATCTCGCTGCCCAAGATGGCCCTGATCATGGTCGGCGGCGCCGGCACCGGCGCGCTCGTCGGCGTGCTGTGGAGCACCCTGGGCTTCCTCCTCGCCGAGGCCGCCGCCACCCTTGCCATCTCGCAGACCCCCGTGCCCGACCGCCCCGACGTGTTCACCGTCGTCACCTATCTGTTCTTGGTCGGCGTAATGCTGCTCGACGGCCTCGCCCGCCGCACCGGACGCGCCGCCCAGCCCGCCATCCACCGCGCCGTGCAAGACGACGAGTCCCGCATCCTGCGCCACGACTTCGACGTGCGCGCCATCGCCCTCATGCACGACACCACCCTCAACCAGCTGGTGTCGGTGGCCCGCGCCAAACCCGGCCCGCTCAGCCGCGGCCTCGAGGCCGGCCTCCGCGAAACCCTGCAGACCCTCGCCGAGCGAGACTGGCTCACCCACGTCGACGAGCGCACCGCCGCCGCGGCGGGCAACGACGGATGGCTGTCCAGCGCCGTGTTCCGCGCCATCGACCGTATGCGCGACCGTGGCCTCGTCGTGGACATCACCGGCGACAAAGAGGCCCTGGCGCGCCTGGACCCGCAGAGCGACACGGAGCTGGGCCTGGCGGTTCAGCAATGCCTGGTCAACGTGCTGCTGCACGCCGGCATCGTCACCGCCGAAGTGGTCATCGACGCCGACGGTCAGAACGTCTCGGTGATGGTGCTCGACGCCGGCCGCGGTTTCATGGAGTCCGAGACCGGCAACGACAGGCTCGGGCTGCGCCAGTCGGTACGCAAACGCATCGAACGGCTCGGCGGCTCCGTGGTGATCTGGTCCCGTCCCGGCGCCGGCACCTCGGTGTTACTCACCCTGCCCGCCCCGCCCATCGTGCCGAGCACCATCGCCGCGGCCGCCGAAGTCGCTGCCGAAACCGCCCCCGCCGCGGCTGCGGCCGCCGCCGAAACCGCCCCCGCCTCGACCACCGAGACCGACCCAGCCACCACCCCCACCGACAAGGCCACCCCGTGACCGCCCATCGCGCCACGCAGCAGCGCCTCGACCCGCTGGGCACCCTCGCCGCCTGGCCGCTGTCGCCAGCGATCGCCTCGATCGTGCTCTGCTACTCGGTGATCGCCACGGTCCTGCAACAGGACCAGATCCGAAACCCCCTGATGGCCACCCTCGCCGTGCTGGCCATGGCCGCCGCCGCGGCCACCCTGGTGATCGGCACCCAACCGGCGCGGTCGCCGTTCGGCCGCCGGATCCACCTGATCATGGCCGGCTTCGCCCTGCTCGGGTACGTCTGCGAGCAGCTCAGCCGGTGGGGCGACAACCTACTCGTCCAAGACGACTTCGGCCCGGTCTGCATCGGTTTCCTCCTCCTGGCGCTGGCCCCCTACCGGCCGTGGCGGGAGATCGCCCTCTCCGGCGCCGTCGCCAGCGTCGTCGCCATCCTGATCACCGTGCCGCAAGCCGGCTCCTATGAAGTGCACGTCCCCGTCGCCGTGTACGCGATCGTCTCGGTCACCCAGATCCTCGCGCCCACCGCCGCCGGCGCCGCGTACTCGCGCCGCATCGTGCGCTCGATCCTGGCCTGGCAGACGGATGCCCGCCGCGCCATCGTCGCCCGCACCGAAGAAGCCCGCGGCCAGATGGCCCGGGCCGTGGTGGAGCAGCAGGTCTCCGCCCTGAAGTCAGGCGTCATCCCGTTCCTCGCCGAGCTCCTCGAGCGTGGCACCGTCACCGCCCTAGACGTGGCGCAGGCCGGCCAGCTCGCCGCCGAGGTTCGCCGCACCCTGGTCGCAGAGATCGACCGCACCTGGCTGGACTCCGTGGCCACCCGGGAACGTGCCGCCCTGGCCGAGCGCGGTACCCCGGGCCTGCTCGTCGTGGCCGACCCCGAGCACCGGGCCACAGCGTTCCGCGCCGAACAGCGTGCCGCCACCGCCGCCCTGATCGGGGCCCTTTGCGCCGCGCCCGGCTTCGACCCGCACAGCCTCGTCGTGCAGATCACCGGCTCGAGCACCCCCACGCCGCCCCGGCCCGCCCCGGCCACCCTCACCGCCCCCAGGCCCACCCTCACCAAAACGGCACCGCCGACATCCGTCGCGGTCGACACCATCACCATCCAGGCCGCCCTCGACCTGCCGCCCCGCAAGGTGCGCGCGCTGCTGCGCCCCTACCTCGGTGTCATCAGGGTGGTCTTCGCCAATGTGCGGGTCACCGTGCGGCGCCCCTCCCTCACCATTGAGTTCGACGGCGCCCGCGACCCGCACCAGGTCGGGCCGCCCCGGGAGGCCCTGGCCACCCCGGCCACCCCCGCCGGGGTTCGCGCCAAGCAACCGCCCCGCCAAGTACGCTGAACCTCAAGAAACAAGACGTACAAGACGTATAAGAGGGCGGTACCGGCGGTAATGGCGAAACTGTATTTCCGATACGGGGCGATGAACAGCGGCAAGAGCACCTCGATGCTCCAGGCCGCCTACAACTATGAGGAGCGCGGCCACCGGGTGTTGCTGGCCAAGCCGTCGGTCGACACCAAGGGCGACCGCGGCATCCTCTCCCGCCTGGGCGTCACCCGCGGCGTCGACTTTCTGCTCACCCCCGAGACGGATGCCTACGCCCTGTTCCAGCAGCACCGGCACGAGACCGAGGCAACCACAGGGCTCGACGTCAGCGCCCTGCTCGTCGACGAGGCACAGTTCCTCACCGAAACCCAGGTCGACGACCTGCTGCGCATCGCGATCCTCGAGAACATCCCGGTGCTCGCCTACGGCATCCGCACCGACTTCCAGACCGTGGCCTTCCCGGGCAGCCGCCGGCTGCTCGAGGTGTCGCACAGCCTCGAAGAACTCAAAACCATCTGTCGGTGCGGTCGCAAGGCCGTCTTCAACGGGCGCAAGGTCGACGGCGCGTTCGTCTTCGACGGCGACCAGGTAGCAATCGACGGCGTCGAGGTGACCTACGAGTCGCTCTGCGGCTCCTGCTACCTCGAGGAGAGCCACGGCGTGCTCAACAACCGACGCCGGGAACCGGCGGAGCGAGGGCGCTCAATCGGCGTGGATTCGCACGAAGCGAGTCCGGCCACCGAGAGCGCCCCAGCTTGCCCCCCGGCAAGTTCCCCATCATCACCCTAGGGAAGCATCCGCGGCGGCAAAAGCCGTCATTTATCAGGGCACTCGATTCCGCACGGCAGAAGAGGCAGATATGCACAGGTTCCGCGTTGCGCTGATCGACGACCACGAGATCGTGGCGCGCGGGTTCGCCGGCCTGTTCGCCACCCTGCCCGAGATCGAGGTGGTGGCCACCGTCGCCACGGTCGCCGAGCTGCTGGCCGAGGTGGGGGAGACCCCGGTCGACCTGGTGATCCTCGACCTGCGCCTCTCCGACGGCTCCACCGTCACCGGCAACGTCGACCGGCTGCGGGCCACCGGCGCGGCCGTGCTCGCGTTCACCGGCGGTGACGACGCGGGTCTCATGCGCGCCGCCGCCCGCAGCGGTGTGCTCGGCGTGGTGCGCAAATCCGAACCCACCGACGTGCTGCTCGACGCGGTCACCCGGGCAGCGGCCGGCGACACCATCGCCTCCACCGAGTGGGCGGCAGCGCTGGATGGCGACCCCGACCTCTCCGATGCCGGCCTGAGCCCCCGCGAGCGGGAGGTGCTCTCGCTCTACGCCGCCGGTGCCAAGGCCCCGCTGGTGGCCTCGCACACCGGACTGTCCGAGCTCACCGTGGTCGACTACATCCGCCGGGTGCGCTCGAAGTACGAGAGGGTCGGCCGGCCGGCGAACACCAAAATCGACCTGTACAAGCGTGCGCTGGAGGACGGCATCCTGCCGGTGCCCGGCCGCTCATGACCGCGCTGACGGGCAGCCCCGGCACGCTGCAGGCCACCGACCCGACCGTCCCGATTCCCATGGTCGCCGAGCGACCGGCCCACACGGCCACCGCCAACCTCACCCGGCTGCTCTGCATCGCCGTGGCGGCCGCGGCCGGCATCTTCGGCCTGCTCTCACTGCCGTCGTTCCTGGCGCAGGCCTGGCCGAACTCCGCGTTGGCTGCGGCCGCCTGGGCCGCGTCGTTCGGCCTGCCGATCGCCCTGGGCCTGACCGCCCGGTGGGGATCGGCGCGCAGCCTGCGGGGCATTGTCGCAGCCGAGGCGCTCAGCTTCGTCGGGATCCTCGGATTCTGGCTCATCGTGCGCAGCACACCGCTGCCCGCCGGCGCCGACATCCCCTGGGTGATCACCTTCACCGGGGTGCCTTGCGTGGCCGTGGCCATCTTCGCCCAGCCCCGCCTGGTGTGGGCGTTCACGGTGCTCACCTCCACGCTCAGCGGTTTTGTGCGCTTCACCACTTCCGCCGAGGCCGACCCGGCCCTCATCGGCCTGGCCGACGGCCTGTACTCCCTGCTGCTGGTCAGCGTGTTCGTCGCGTTCACCCTGGCCGCCCGACGCGCCTCGGCCCGCGTCGACGAGGCCACCCTGCTCACCCGGCAGGCCGAGGCGCACCGGGCCGCGCGGGTGGCCCGCCGGCAGGAGCGACTGAGCATCGACGCGCTGGTGCACGACAGTGTCATTTCCACCCTGCTGATGGCGGGCCTGGGCCGCACCCCGCCGTCCGTGGTTTCCGGCCACGCGTCCAAGACCCTCACCCAGCTCGATGCGCTGCGCGCCCCGCCGCCGCAGCCGGTGCTGCTGGTCTCCGACGCCGCCGCCCGCATCGGCACGCTCGCCAATCAAATCGCCCCGGCTGCCGTGGTGCAGGTCGACAACCCGGCCCGCGCCGGCCAGGAAGCGGGCATCGAACGCACCGTACCGTCGGCGGCCGTGACGGCCATCCTCGGCGCGGTCGGCGAGGCCCTGCGCAACTCGGTCAACTCGGCAGCGGGGCAGGACCCCGCCCGGACGGTGCACCGCCGTGTCACGGTGCTCTCCACCACCGACGGCTTCCAGGTCACCGTCAGCGACGACGGCGTCGGCTTCGACCCGGCCCTGGTGCCGCCCGAGCGGCTGGGCATCGCCGAGTCCATCCTGGGCCGCATGTCCCGGTTGCCCGACGGCGCCGCCCACGTGCGCTCCACCCCAGGCCGCGGCACCGACGTAGTGGTGGCCTGGGCCCCCGACCGCGAGCCCGCGAATCGCGCGCCAATTTACCCAACGCCACCCCAATCGGTCGAGCCTGTCGAGACCCCATCGATCGAGCCCCATCCGTCGGTCGAGCCTGTCGAGACCCCCACCTTCCTCTCCAGCTCCCTCGACCTCACCACCCCCATGGCCCGCCTCATCCTGGCCCTCTTCGTCTTCGTCCACGGCCTGCTCGCCGTCATCAACATCGTCCCCGGCCGGCCGCTGGCCCTGATGCTCGGCGCCTATGTCGCGATCGTGCTCTCCGCCATTACCCTGATGCGCCCCATGAACCGCCCCTTCCCCCGCACGCAGGTGGCCGTGGCCCTCACCCTCAGCGGCGTCGGCGCCATTTTGATGTTCGGCTACCTGCCCGCCCACGACGAGGCTCCGTTCGCGCACTGGCACCTCGGCGCGATCACCCTGATCCTGGTGGTGCTCGCCGCCCGCGGCCAGATCCGGTCGGCCTGGATGGGCTACGCGGTGCTGGCCCTTCTCACGGTGGGCTGGGCGGTCGAGACCGGCCAGTCGGCCATGGTCGGGGTGGACCTGGTCAGTCGGCACGCCGGTACTCTGCTCGCCGGCAGCCTCTTCGTCGTCGGGCTCGGCCGCTCCGAACGTGACCTGCGGGTGCTCACTCAAGACGACCTGGCCCGCGCCCGGCAAGACGCCACCACCGTGGCGGCCATCCGTGAGCGCAAGGCCCAGCTCCGCCGGGTCAACGCCCTCGCCCGGCCCACCCTGCTGCGCCTCGCCGAGCCACACGCCCTCACCGCGGAGGAGCGCGCCCAGTGCCTGCTCGTCGAGGCCAGCCTCCGCGACGCCATCCGCGGCCGCTGCCTGTTCGTGCCCCCGGTCGTCCACGCCGTCCAGGCGGCCCGGCTGCGCGGCGTGGAGGTCACCGTGCTCGACGACAGCGCCGACACCCCGCCCGAGCAGCTCGAGACCCTCGCCCGCACCGTCGCCGACGCGCTCGACACCATCGAACACGGCCGCGTCACCGTACGTGTGCTGCCGGCCGGCCGAGCGGATGTGGCCACCCTCGTGATCGAGTCCGGCACCCACCGCATCCTGGGCGTCGGCCCCGACGGCACCCTGCGCGCCCCTGAGTAGTGCGATTCACCCCCAGAACTAGGCACTTGATCGAGAATTTCTGTCTACGCCGGTGATTCCCTGTGCCTGATTCCTCCCTGCTGAGACAAGCCACCGTTGAGCGATGTGCAAAGATGGCCCTGGGGATAATGCAAACGAGCGGTTCCTCTCGACTAGGCACTTACCGAAGGAACGCGCGTGGAACTAAAGGACTACCTGAGGATTTTCCACAAGAGTTGGATCCTGATTCTGGCTTTGACCCTGTTCGGTGTCGCCGCAGCGGCCGGTTTGTCGATAGCCACGACCCCGACTTACGTGGCCAACACGCAGCTCTACGTCTCCGTTAAGTCCTCCGCCGACGCAGGAAGTGGCGATCTCGTCGCTGGAACTAGTTTCGCCCGCCAAGCCGTCACGTCATATGTCGATGTGGTGAATAGTGCGATCGTTCTAGATCAAGTCATCAGCGACCTTGATCTCGATTTCACTGCAGCCGAACTTGCGGAGATGGTCGAATCTTCGTCACCCTTGAATACGGTCCTCATCGACGTCTCTGTATCGAATAGCGACCCGGTACTAGCCGCCAAGATCGCCAATGCCGTCGGCGAGAACTTCAGCAAAATTGTAGTTGACCAGTTGGAAAAGCCCGACGGCGAGGCCGTCAGTCCTGTAAAGATCGAAACGATTCAGCCTGCGCTCGTTCCAGACTCGCCGGCGAGTCCGAACGTTCCAGTCAACATCCTGTTGGGGCTGCTCGTTGGCTTGGCTCTCGGTATTGGGTTGGCGGTGCTGCGTAGCGTCCTCGACACCCGCATTCACAGCCTTCACGACATAGGCCTCGTCACTGATGCCCCTATGCTGGGCGGCATCACCAATGACCCCGATGCCCGAATTCGACCGCTGGTCGTACATTCTGACCCCAAAAACCCTCGTGCCGAGTCCTTCCGTAGCCTGCGCACCAACCTCCAGTTCGTCAATATCGAGGGCGGGCCCCGCAGCTTTGTCGTAACCAGCTCCATTCCGGGTGAAGGTAAGAGCACGACAACCGCCAACCTCGCTATAGCCTTGGCCGAGACCGGTGCCCGCGTCGCACTGGTCGACGGCGACCTGCGGCTTCCCCGCGTCGCCGACTATATGAGCATCGAGGGTGGGGTTGGTCTGACCGATGTGCTAATCGGCCGAGCGGAACTCTCAGATGTGGTTCAGAAGTGGGGAAAGAACAAGCTGTTTGTTCTTCCTAGCGGCCGCGTACCCCCGAACCCGAGCGAACTGCTTGGTTCGGCCGCCATGGCACACTTGCTCGCCCAGCTCACCGACGAGTTCGATGTGGTGCTTATCGACGCGCCGCCGTTGCTCCTCGTAACGGATGCGGCAGTGCTGAGCAAACTTTGTGGTGGCGCCATCATGGTGGTCGCCTCCGGCAGAACCAAACGCAATGAACTCGCTAGCGCTCTTCAAGCGCTGGAGCGTGCAGGTAGCCGGCTTGTTGGCATGGTCGTCACAATGCTCCCCACCAAAGGCCCCGACTCTTACGGTTACGGCCAGTACAGCTATGGCACCGCACACGAGGAGGAAAATGCCGGCGAGGCTAGCAATTCGACGACGCGACACAGCTTCGGCAGGCCTCGCCGGAGAACTGCGTAGTGGCCGAATTCAAGATTCTCACGGTGTGCTCGGGCAATATCTGCCGATCGCCGCTGGCTGAGCAGCTTTTGCGGGTGGGTTTGACGGCCTACCCCGAGGTCACTTTGGGCAGTGCCGGAACAATCGGCCTGACCGGGCATGCAATGCCATCCGAAGCCGCCGACCTGTCCCGGCACTTCGGGGGAGACCCCTCAGGTCACGTCGCACGGTTGCTCACAGCGGATCATCTACGCGATGCCGACTTGGTCTTCGCCATGTCGAGGGAACACCGGCGCGCCATCGTGGAACTTCTTCCAAAAGCAATTCGTTATACCTTCACCATTCGTGAATTTGCGCGACTTGTAAGAGGGGCTACCGACGAAGACTTGGAGGACGCCGCCGCACTGCCTATTAACGACAACGTTGGGCGTTTCTCCACGCTGGTGGGATTCGCTGCCTCACAGCGCGGGAGCGTCGGACCGCCGGAAGCGTCCGAGGACGATGATGTCGTTGACCCGTACCGGCGCAGCGATGAGGTTTATGCGCAATCTGCCCGTCAGCTTGTGCCTGCCGTGAACGATGTCGTGTCACTGTTTCAAAGATCCGCAAGAGTTCTTCTTCAGCCCTAGGGGGGCACCATGGGCGCACCCAAGCCTCACAACCGCAAGAACCACAACAATCCTGCTCGTCGGCGCCTGCTGGTGATCGCGCTGGCTGTCTTCCTGCTCGTCGATGTTGGGCTGGTGGCATTTGCACTTACAGCGACCAAGCCTGCTTCCAGCGCCGGAACTGTCGCGGCCGTGCCGACGTCTTCCCCGGAGACCGTCGAGCCGGCCGTGACTCCGACGCCAACCGTGGAGCCTGTCGATACTACCCCCACTTTGACCGTCGCCCCCACACGAGTCATCGCGGCTCTAAACGAAACAACTGCATGGCGCGCCCTGACGGGTGCTTGTCCCACTACCGCAGCAGCTCCCGAGATCACAACTGATTCAGGTGTCAATTGGGAGGCTTTCAACGCCGCAACGGAGACTGGCGCCACATCCATTTTGTCGATCGACGTTGTGGACGATGCCGAGGCATCGCTGATCACCCTCGACGACATTGCCTGTGCACCTCAAGTCGTTACGACTTTTGTCGCTGGCGATGCCTGGAGGCTCTACCCGGAGCGCGTGGCGGCAGAGTGGTATATCGACCCATCAACGTCCGGCACTGTGCATACTCCCACTGGAGATGTCGCCGCACCGTGCGCCGCCGTTGCCACGCTCGCTGCATTGGACAATGCCCGAGCGGCCGTTCTTTGCCTCGATGCTTCGGTAGTAACGACCCAAGATGGGGGCTTCTCTTGGTCCGCTCCCTCGTCGATCCCGGGCGCTGCTGCCATCACCGCCACAGCGGGCGGTTATGCAGTGGCCGTGGTCAATCCGACAGGATGTGTCGGGGCTGTACTTGTAAATATTTCCGAGAATGCGGAATTCGACTCCACCGCCAGTGGCACCTGCTTTTCTAGTGCAGTGAACGCGGGTGAAACAGCTTTATCCGCTGCGGATGACGGCACCATTTGGCTGTGGGTTGGCGATTCATTCGCACGCAGTCTTGATGGCGGTGCCTCGTGGGTCTAAAACGTCCGTCTCCAACCTGGCAGCGCTCGTACGCTTCCCGGTTGTTCTTCACCGATCTGGGCATCACTGTGGTGACTGTTCTTGGAAGCCAGATAATGTGGTTTGGCACTCGGCGTTCTGAATTGCGCATCCCCATAGAGAATCTCACCGATTTCACAATCGGGTACACGTTGGTGTCACTCAGCTTGATCGTCTTCTGGATGGTCGCCTTGGAGTTCTACGTCACCCGCGACCACAAGATAATCGGAACCGGCAGCATCGAGTACAAGCGAATACTGGATGCGAGTGCTCGGATATTTGGTCTCACTGCCATCGTCGTGTTCCTACTGAAGGTGGATCTAGCACGCGGTTACTTCCTCACCGCCCTCCCTGTCGGTCTTCTCTTCCTTCTAATCGGGCGCTGGGCCTGGCGGCAGTGGCTCGTCGCTCGACGTCGGGAGGGTCGGTTCGTACACCGTGTCATCGTGGTGGGTGAGAGAGAGAAGAGCTTGCACGTCGTTGAGGGCATTCGGAGGGATGCGGCAGCTGGACTATTCCTTGTCGGCGCAGTTACGGCGAATGGCAGCGTCAAACACGAGCTCGTCGACGGCGTTCCAGTATTGGGTGACTTCGACCAGATACTCCAAGTGATCAACCAGACCGCTGCAGATACTGTGATTTTTGCCGGCGCTGACACATTCGGTCCACGGCGGTTGAGAGAGCTCGGCTGGCAACTGCAGGCACGTAAAGTGGATCTGATTGTGGCGCCAGCATTGACAGATATCGCGGGTCCTCGAATTCACTCTCGTCCGGTCTCGGGTCTTCCGCTAATCCAGGTTGAATTTCCTGCATTCGAAGGTGGAAGGTACGCGGCGAAACGAACTTTCGACATCCTTCTGTCGGGTCTGGGCCTGCTCATCTTGAGCCCACTCGTCCTTTGGATTGTGGTTGCCGTGCGACGGGACAGTAGGGGCCCTGCGCTGTTCTATCAAGAACGTGTTGGACTCAACGGTAACCGCTTTCGCATGATCAAATTTCGCTCGATGGTTACGGACGCAGAGGACAAGCTGCCAAGTCTTCTCGATCAGTCCGATGGAAACTCCGTGTTGTTCAAGCTCAAGGTGGACCCACGGGTAACTAAGGTGGGGCGTTTTATGCGCCGATTCAGCATCGATGAACTTCCACAACTCATCAATGTCTTCCAGGGAACAATGTCTTTGGTCGGGCCGCGCCCGCCACTTGTGAGAGAAGTCGCCCTCTACGATGACTACTCGGAACGAAGACTCCTGGTGAAGCCTGGAATTACGGGTCTTTGGCAGGTGAGTGGGCGGTCTGATCTCTCTTGGGAGGACAGCATCAGACTCGACCTCTACTACGTTGAGAACTGGTCCCTGATCGGCGACGTCATCATCCTTTACCGAACTATCAGAACGGTGGCTCGTCCTTCGGGAGCGTACTGACGGTGTCTCGGTTACTGCTCAAGGGGTGGTGTTGTTACCCGAGTAGTCTAGGGCGTCTTTGTTGTTGATTCGTATTATCGAAGGGCCGTTTTGAAACGGAATTGTGAAAGCCTCCATGCACACCCGAGGGTTCTCTATTTCGTCGTGGAGGAAACAGACTATCCGCGCAACGCCCGCGTGCGTCAGTATCTTTCTTCCAGGGGGGCAGATGTAACCGTCGTAATGAGGCCGCGACGAAAGCAGAAATGGAGGGAGTACGCTGCGATAGCGCGTCTCGGTTTTCATCATCGTTCCGGGTATGACCTTGTTGTGCTTGCCGAGTTTTCTACTAACTCCTTTGTTTTCTCTTGGTTGGTCGCTAAGTCAAATGGCGCACTCCATGCAGTGGATTTTTTCGTGGGCAAATACGAAACGATTGTCGGCGACCGCGGCGCGTACAGTCCAAGGCACCCCCTCGCGCGACTTCTGCGACTTTTGGATCGGGCTGCTTTGTGTAGCGCCGACGTCGCATTCTCAGACACTGAAGTGCGGGCGCATCACTTCGAAGCTCTCAGCGCAAGTAAGACCCCTGTGAGGAGCTTGCCCGTCGGAGCGCCCGCATGGGTAGCGAAGGGCATGGAAAAGGAATCGCTGCCCCGTAATGACCGGGATCTTCACGTCCTCTATTACGGTCATTACATCGACCTTCATGGAGCGGACGTCCTACTCGAAGGGATTATCCAAGCTGCGAAGAGCATTCCGATCAGAGCGACCTTCGTGGGGGAAGGCAACATTAAGTCGTGGATGGTAAACCGCGTGCGGGAGTCCGGTCTTGAGGACCGCATCGGTTTCACCGGATTCGAAGTGCCCGAGGTGCTCATGAGTCGGGTAAGTCAGTGCGATGTCGTCCTGGGTATTTTTGGCTTGTCGCCGAAGGCTGAATCAGTGATTGCGAACAAAGTGTGGCAGGGGCTTTACGCCGGGAAAACAGTGCTTACGAGGCGTTCCAATGCTCTTGACGAGATCTCCTCATTGGCGGGAGACAGACTAATCCAGGTTGAACCCGGAAATCCGGATGCCATTGCGGCAAGCCTTGGGCGCCTTTATCGAGCCCAAACCGCCTCGGAGAGGCCATCGTCCCCGCTTCTATCTGAGGTCCTGGAGCAGTATGTCGTCCAGCAATTCGACGATGCTTTTGCAAGGTGGCCTTTAGAGGGCTTGTTGAGCCGCCCTGAACCTCATGTCGCAGCGTCGGAGCATAAACCTCGAACCACCCTTGACTAGGGCGACTCCCAGAGGGTGTGGTGGATGATCCGGTCCATGATCGCGGCGGCGTGAACACCGGAGCCGAGGTGCTGGCTCCAGTCCTTCTGCGAGTACTCGGTGCAGAACACCGTCGAGGTCTTGGCGTAGCGCCCCTCATCAACTCCGACATGCCGCGGATCGATTCCTTAGGCCGGTCCAGTAACCATTCGTCGATGACGAGAAGGGTGAACGCGGTGTCTTTGCGGAGGACGTGGGCGCGGATCCGGTGCTGGCAGGCGTGTTTGGCGATCGCGCAGCCCAGATACGATTTCCCCGACCCGGTGAACACCTGGAAGACGACGTTCTGCTGCCAGGTCATGAATGAGCAGGTTCCGAGCTGAGTCAGCAACGGCCGGTTCTGACCGCGCTCGTCGAGCAAGTCGATACGGCGCATGCCTGCGTTCGGATATGTCCTTGGCCACTAGGAACTGCCGGCAGGCGGCCAGCAGTAGGGCCCGCTGTCGCCATGGAAACTGCCCACTCATGGCCAGCAGACCTGCCCACGTCGGTGTTGAAGGCATTGGCCATGCACGGTCGTCGGTGGNCTAGCTGTGCTGCCCAGGGACGTTGGTCGAGGTGTGATTCAGCTGTAGACGGGTGAGGACCTCCGGTCGAGAGTGGAGCTGTCTAGTTCTCTCACTGTCGACCAGGAGGCCTCGTGTCCCACGCTAACGCTGCTTTAACTCCGATCCAACGTTCTCGTATCGGGAGGCTCGTCGTCGAGGGCGGCTGGTCCGTCGCCCACGCCGCGCTCTACTTCCACGTCTCGTGGCGGACGGCGAAGCGGTGGTCCGACAGATATGCCGCGATGGGCAGGGCCGGGATGCAGGATCGCTCGTCCCGGCCGCATTCCAGCCCGAATCGGACCCCGCAGCCGCTGGTTCGCAAAGTCGTCCAT
>NZ_SOGI01000030.1:0-127902 GCF_004403385.1 Cryobacterium sp. TMT4-31 | reverse complement strand
CCCTCGCCCGCAGACGCTGCGACGTCCTCTATGCCATGCTCCGCGACGGCACCCTCTATCAAGCCGACCACCAGCTCGCCGCTTGACAAGAACATAGGGGCACCCCGGTTTCCGGGCTGACCGGTCCCGTCGCAAGTGCTGGTGCAGACGCGAACGTAGAGGCTTTGATAAATCAACTCGTGGGAGACCTGCAGCTCAGACTGGCCGGAATATTCAACCCCGAGGGCGTGACTGATCTGTTGCGGACTATATCCATGACGCTTATCGGTGTACGCCGGTCAAGGCTGTGACTGCGCAGCGCGCGCTTCTCCGTCCACGTTTCGACGCCCACGAGAATCGCTAGTGAGGCCCGCCGCGCAGCACTACCCGGATGGCGTCACGAATACAATCACCACAGGCCCCACACCGCCATCGGAGGGAAACCACCGATCGCCCGGTTAGCCCTAACCTGCCTGGCCGTACAACTAGTCGATCATCCGGGCGCCCTGCAGACCGCAGGGCGCCCGGGCGACCCACAATCATCGAGAACGAACACCGTTATCAGAACGCACCAAGAGCAACGAAAATATCCGCTTGGCGATTCAACATCTGAACCCGCGGGATTATGAGAGCAGTTCTGCGACGCCTTGTGGTTCCTCTACAGGAGTTTTCGGGCGGCGGTGCCCCGCGACATCCACGCCGCGCCCCGTCACGATTCCTCTGATTGCCTCGAGTGGAAGTTTAGGCACACGGTTAGCGTCGGTGAGGCCATTTGTCTCTTGTAGCGTGTCTGTGAGTTGGGTGTAGCAGAAACCGGCGAGAACCGGGCTCTCTTGTAGTGCAGCGAACAACTCGCTGACGAGGCTGGCGAACTCGTCTGCTGATGATGCAGTGGTATACCCCCAAGCCAGACCCTCGTAGTCTGTGACGAAGCTCACTCCGCCGAACTCAGAAACTATGACAGGCTGTCCCGCGTCCGGTTCGTCGAGGAGACGGATCGTGCGGCCGAGTGGACCCGTTCCGTTGAGCATCTCGGCGACGACACCTCGGTCGGTGTAGTTGGCGGCGACTTCGTCGTGGGTGACCCCGTAGTCGTGCACCGTCCAGATGTCGGAATCGGCGTGTTCCCAGCCGTCGTTGGAAATGACAAGCCTCGTCGGATCGAGTGCTTTGGTCAGGTGGTACAGGGAGCGAGCATAAGCCAATTGTTCCGGCTTGTGCGAGATGTGCTGCACTCCCCAGCTTTCGTTGAGGGGAACCCACACGACGATCGACGGGTGTGAAACATCGCGACGAATGGATTCAATCCATTCCCGGCTGCTTCGCTCGATGGCGGTGGGGGAGAATTCGAAAGCGCTCGCGCTTTCACCCCAGATCATCAGGCCCAGCTTGTCTGCCCAGTACAGGAAGCGTGGATCCTCCACTTTCTCGTGGATGCGCGCGGCGTTGAAGCCGAGGTCTTTGATGAGTTGCACCTCCGCACGCAGCGCGTCGGGGGAGGGCGCCGCTAGATGAGAATCGGGCCAGTAGCCTTGCTCAAGAACGGCGCGGACGTAATAGGGACGATCGTTAAGCATGAAGTGCCCATCGCTCCATCCAACAGACCGGATGCCGAAGTAGGAGCTCACGATGTCGGGACGCTCATCAGGGGCGGCAACGGTGATAGATGCCGTGACCAACCGGGGGTTTTCTGGAGACCAAAGAAGCTTCTCGTAGGCTTGCCCGTTGGTCTGATGGGGGAGCATGATCACGAAAGTCGCCCTCGGGTCCTGCTGGCTGAAGGTGACATTGGCCAAACTGACGCCGTCCATGTGTAGCGCCACTGCCACAGTGACAGGTTCAGCGGGTCGCTCATTCAGTTCCAGCGACAGGGTGACGGATCCGCTGGGTACGTCTGCTGACCAGGCTAGGTATGACACGCGAGTCTTCGGCACCGCCTCCAGCCAGACCGGCTGCCAGATGCCCGTCGTGCGCTTATACCAGATGCCGTGCGGCTCCAGTTCCCAGTCCTGCTTCCCGCGGGGCTGAGCGAGATCTTTCGGGTCGTCCTCCGCTCGGACCACCAGAGTCATACTTCCCGTCGCGCGGGCGACATGAACACTAATGTCGAAACTGAACGGAGTGTGGCCACCCTCGTGGCTACCGAGGTACGCGCCGTCTAACCAGACGTCGGCTCGATAGTCGACCGCACCGAAATGCAACAACATCTGATCACCCTGGATGTCGTATCCGGCAAGCCGCACATCTGCCTCGGTCACCTCCCGGCGATACCACACCACCGGGTGAAATCCGTTGTCTCCGATGCCGGACGCTTGTGACTCCGGCGGAAACGGGATGCGGATCGAACGGTCAAATGGAAGCGCGGACGCTTCCCAGTGCGCGAGTATGCCCTCACGTCCGTCGTCGTGGGCGAATCCCCAAGAGCCGTCCAGTTCACGCCAGCTATTGCGCACCAACTGCGGTCGAGGGTATTCGTTATCAGCATGCAGTGGAGAAGGTGAGAACGAGGCGGCGAAGTTTGTCATACGCACATGGTGCACCAAACACCGCCCTTTTGCAACGTAGCAAAACCGTCTTGACAATGGCTGACTTAAGATCCAGACTGTTGCACATCTTCACTTTGCTACGTGGAAAAGAGAGTCAATGACGACCGCAACATTCCCGCTCCCTCAGGAGCGGCAGTCGAGCACACCCGGGCTCCGACCATCGAGGCGCAGCCGAAATTCCAAGGGCAGCCTTCGCGACGGGCTCTCCTTCATCGCCCCGTTCATGCTCGTCTACGCTCTGTTCCTGCTCTACCCCGTAGTTCAAGCGTTCTTTATGAGCGGCTTCAACTGGGACTTGCTCAGCCCGAATCGGATCTACATCGGCCTGGACAACTACACCCGCATGCTGTGGGGACGTGACATCATTTGGTCCGCCGGCCACGAATGGGTGTCCCGGCTTATCGTGCTTCTAATTGCGGGCGGCTCCGGTTACTTTCTCGCAATGCGCCGTAACGCGCGTTTTAGTGGAGCAGCCGTGGCGGCTGGCGGTCTAATCCTGGTAAGCCTTTTGGGCTTTCATCCGTCGCCCGACGGGGCCTGGAACGACCCGGGGTTCTGGATCGCTCTGAAGAACACGTTGGCGTTCACCATAATCTCCACCCCTCTCCTTATCGGGCTGGGGCTCTTGATGGCCGTCGTCCTGCACAACCAACGCCGAGGCGGCGGTATCTACCGCGCAATATTCTTCCTGCCTTATGTTCTTCCTATCTCCGCTGTCACGTTGATCTGGAGCTATCTACTCAACCCCGATCGCGGACTCATCGCAGGTTTTCTTGGCTGGTTCGGCCTGGACGGAATCGCCTTTCTCTCCGATCCCAACCTGGCCATGCCCGCCATCATCGCCACCACCGTGTGGTGGAGCGTCGGCTTCAACTTGGTGTTGTTTCTCGCTGGGCTGCAAGACATCGAGCCCGCACTCTACGAGGCAGCGTCCCTCGACGGCGCCACCGCTTGGCAGCGGTTCCACCACATCACCGTGCCGGGACTCAATCATGTAATTGTCCTCGTGACAATTACCCAACTCATCGCCTCTTTCCAGATCTTTGGGCAGGTATACATCATGACCAAGGGCGGGCCAGGCACCGCGACAGAGGTTGTCATTCAGCACATCTACGAAGCCGGATTCAAGAACTACGAACTCGGCTACGCGGCAACTGTCTCAGTGTTCCTCTTCGTCGTGATGGCGGCAGTGTCCGCGATCCAGTTCCGCATCTCAGCAAAGGACGCCTGATGGCCACCGTGTTGCCTTCCACCGTCGCACCACTACCCGGTACTGCCTCGCGCAACCCCGGTTCTGGAAGCCGGCGTCGCACGAAAACATCCGGGTCTATCCGCTATCACGCCCTTTTGATCATCGCCGCCTTCACCTGGTTCTTGCCGATCCTGTGGATGATCTCTATGGCGTTGACCCCGAACGATGTTCTCCAGCAGTCCTCCTCCAACCTGTTCCCTGCTGAGTTGACACTGGACAACTTTTTGCAGGTATTTAGCACGGGACAGCTCGGGCGCTGGTTCGTCAACAGCTTCGTGGTCACCATTGTCACCACCATCGTCACCGTCCTTTTCTGCGCTCTGGCCGGCTATGCATTCGCGAAGATTCAGTTTCCCGGCCGCCAGGCAATTTTCATAGCCGTTCTCGCCGGGCTGATGGTCCCCAAAGAGGCAATGTTCGTCCCACTATTTCTGATGTTCTCCGAAGCAGATTTGCAGAACTCGTATCCGGCGCTCATCCTGCCTCGCCTAGCCGCACCTATCGGGGTTTTTCTCATGACCCAGTTCTTTAGCAAAGTGCCTGTCGAAGTCGAAGAAGCCGCCCGCATCGACGGCGCCGGCAGGTGGAGAGTGTTCTTCGAGATCATGCTGCCCTTGGCCCGTCCCGCCATGGCGTCCCTGGCTATTTTCACCTTCGTGCTGACGTGGAACGACTACCTCTGGCCGCTCGTGTCCTCTACCCAGTCCGAATGGTTCACCGTCACCACTGGGTTGGCGTCACTGCAGTCCAACTTCGCCGCCACCACCAACCTTGGCGATCTGATGGCTCGGGGACTTGTCGGCAGCCTGCCCCTCATCGTCGTATTTCTGCTCTTTCAACGACAGCTCATCCGCGGCATCTCTCTCGGCAGCGGCGAAAAGTAGCAGCACCGTTTTCCCACCCCACTTCCCTCACCTAACCCTGCACATCGCATCACCATTCAAAGGAGAAACAATGCGCACACCGAATAGGCGTCTGATCGCCATAACAGTCCCGCTGGTCGCCACAGCACTACTCGTCGCCGGCTGCAGCGGCGGCGGATCCGGTGCCGGATCCGCAGGCGACGCTAAGTCCGTGGCAGACGTCACCGACGCACAGCTGAAAGGAGCAACGATTGAGATGGCCAGATTCTTCGGGGACTGCTCCGACGACATCGGTACCAGCACGGATCTCAGCGCAGCCGTGGGCGAATGCGCCACCATCCAAACGCTGACGAACAAGTTCAACGCTGAGAACGAGTGGGGAATCACCGTTGATCGTCTCGGCGGCGCCGCATGGGACTCGTACTACGACACCCTGAACTCTGCCTTCGCCGGCGGCAACCCACCGGACGTCGCCATCATGCACGGTTCGAGCTTGGTCGACTATGCCAACCGCGGCCTCCTGCTGCCCATCGACGACCTCGTCGACGTCGCCGATATCGACCTCGCTGACGCCGTCCCGGCCGCAAAAACGGCCATCAGCTACGACGGCACGAACTACGCGGTCCCGTTTGACGTGCACGCGGCCTTGGCGCATCTGAACGTCGACCTCTTTACCGCTGCCGGCCTCGTCAACGCCGACGGCACCCCGAAACTCCCCACCTCCACCGAGGAGTTCCTCGCCGACGCGAAGACGCTCGAAGACAAGACGGGGAAGAAATACTTCGCCGTTGCAACATCTGGAGACGCGCTGGGCGTCCACGTCTTCGAAAGCCTCCTCGACCAGCAGGGCTCCGGCGTTCTCAACGAAGACGGAACCCAAGCGAACATCGACACCCCCGAAGCCATCGAATCCCTCGGTTTCATGAACGAGGTTTTCTCCGCCGGATACGCCGAAGAGAACAAGACCTACGACGCTGCGCAGGAATCCTTCCTGAAAGGCGACGCCGCCATGCTGTTCAACGGCACCTGGGTCGTCGATCAGTACAACGGCACCGCGCCGTTCACCTATGAAGCAACCAATTTCCCGACCTTGTACGAAGAACCCGGCGTGTGGGCCGACTCGCACACCTGGACCATTCCCGTCCAAAAGGACGCCGACCCTGTCAAATACCGTGCCGCGCTGGAGTTCATCAGCTTTCTCTACGAGCACGATGCGGACTGGGCACTTGGTACTGGTCACATCTCCGCACGCGAATCAGTTCTGAACAGTGATGCTTACAAAGCAGCACCACAGCGAGCTTCTTACGCCGACACCGGCCTGACGGTAGCCCACCCCGTGCCCCACATTGCCAGCTGGCCCGCCGTGTCCAAGGCACTGATCGGCAGTGTCGAATCGGTCTGGTTCCAAGGCGAAGACGTCGACAAAGCGCTCAAGGACGGCAGCTCCAGTATCGACTCCGTACTGGGCGGAAAATAGAATCACCTAAGGCCGTGTGCGGGCCGAAAACGTTCGGCCCGCATCGGCATCATCTCTCGTCATTGGCGGGCGCGAACAGTGGCCTTATCTCACTCCCCGAAAGGAAGCACTCCACATGAGCGTGAACATGAAGGACGTCGCCGATCTTGCTGGGGTATCACAGAGAACCGTATCTAACGTCGTCAACGACTACGTGCACGTCAAGCCCGCGACCAGACGGCGCGTTCAAGAAGCCATCACCACCCTCAAATACCGCCCGAATATCAACGCTCAAAAGCTACGACAGGGGCGCAGTGGAATTCTCGCGCTCGCTCTGCCCGAAATCGCAGTGCCCTACTTTGCCGACCTCGCCAACTACGTCCAACAGGTCGCTGAGAAACGCGGCGTTACCGTCCTAATCGATCAAACAGGAGGCAACCCAGAGCGGGAATTCCTCGTTCTGGATGGCTACAGATCGAATCTTATCGACGGACTTATCTTTAGCCCCCTCGCAATCACGCCGGAACAGCTCATGGCCCATGACTTGGACTTTCCTGTAGTGCTGTTAGGCGAACGCATCGGTTCGAGCGAATATCTCCACGTGTCGGTGGACAACGTCGCCGCAGCTACCCAAGCTACATCGCACCTTCTCGCACAGGGACGGCGTCGGATCGCAGTTGTCGGCGCTCCCTCAGAGTTCACCGTCGGCCCAGGACCCGCCCGAATGCGCGGCTACGAAATAGCGATGCAAGAGGCAGACGTAACGGTCGATCCTCGGCTGGTGATTCAGACCACGCAGTGGACGCGAGCAGAAGGCTACGCGATAGCTCGACAGTTAGTTGCCGACACGCTTCCCTTCGACGCCGTATTCTGCTTCAACGACCTTCTCGGAGTTGGCGTACTCAAGGGCCTCCTCGACGAAGGAGTCGCCGTCCCCGAAAAAGTCTCCGTCGTGGGCTGGGACGACAACGACGAAACCCTATTCTCCACACCCACACTCTCCACAATCTCTCCCGACAAACGACAGCTTGCACGTGTGGCCGTCGACGGCCTCCTCGGCCTCATCGCCGGCACAAGTGAAATCCCAAACGGTCAATGCGACTACTCGCTAGTGGTTCGAGGAAGCTCCCGCCAATTAGCGACGCTGTAACACGCGACAGCACCACCATCCAAAGCGCGCACAAGCGCGGACCCTCGCCGTTCCACCCGGACCTCCGGCGTTGAGTACATACCGACGCCTGCACGACCCTTACCATCGCGAAAGGACACACCGATGATTGACCTAAATGAATTCGCTCTCCGCAACCTTCCACACTCCGTCCCACGCCCCACATATGACCGATCCGCCCTCCGAGTGGGCATCGTCCACGTTGGTGTGGGGGGGTTCCATCGAGCTCACATGGCAATGACCTTAGATTCGCTCTTCAACAGAGGCCTGGCTACCGACTGGGCTATCTGCGGCATAGGACTACTGGAGTCCGACCGACGCATCAGTCGCGTCTTCAAGGAACAGGACAGTCTCTACACCCTCACAATCAAGCACCCAGACGGCGTTCGGCAGGCCTCTATCGTGGGCAGCATCGTCGACTACCTCTTCGCGCCCGACGACCCGGAAGTGGTCATCGAGAAAATGGCCGACCCGGACGTCCACATCATTTCCCTCACCATCACCGAAGGCGGATACAACTTCGACCGTCTCACCGGCGAATTCGACAGCAACAATCCAGCAGTAGTGGCCGACCTCGTCGACGACTCCACACCCTCCACCGTCTTCGGGTTCGTCACCGAGGCGCTACGCCGCCGCCGCGACCGCGGCATCACGCCCTTCACCGTGCTCTCCTGCGACAATATCCAAGGCAACGGCGACATGGCCGCACGAATGTTCACCGCTTTCGCCGAACTCAAGGATCCAGTTCTGGCCAAATGGATTACGGAGAACGTCACCTTCCCCAATTCCATGGTCGACAGAATCACCCCAGTCACCACCAAGGACGATATCGATCAAGCCGCTCAAGCCACCGGACTATACGACCAGTGGCCGGTGGTCTGCGAGCCTTTCTTCCAGTGGGTTATCGAGGACAACTTCGCCTCCGGACGGCCGGCACTCGAACACGCAGGCGTCCAGTTCGTCGAGAACGTTGAACCCTACGAACTCATGAAGCTTCGGCTTCTCAACGCCAGCCATCAAGGCTTGTGCTACTTCGGCTACTTGGCGGGCTACCGTTACGCACATGAAGCAGTCGGCGACCCCGCCGTCGCCCAATTCCTGCGCCGATACATGGACGAAGAAGCAAGCCCGACTCTAGCGCCGGTGCCCGGCATCGACTTGACTGAGTACAAAAACACTCTGATTGAGCGGTTCCTGAACCCAGAAATTCGTGACACTCTCGCAAGACTCTGCGCAGAGTCCTCGGACAGAATCCCGAAATGGCTGATTCCCGTGATCCGCGCACAGCTGGAATCGGGCGGATCGGTCGAATGCTCCGCTGCGATCGTCGCCAGCTGGGCACGATACGCCGAAGGCATCGACGAAGCCGGCGCACCGATCTTGGTTGTGGACGCCCTCCGCGAGCAACTCATAAGTCTTGCAGTGACACAGTACGACGACCCCCTAGCATTCATTCAAAATCGGTCGCTCTTCGGCGACCTGGCCGAGCACAAACAATTTACCGACCCATATCTAACCGCTCTTGCGAGTCTGCACCAGCATGGTGCTCTCGTTACTGTTCGGCAGCTCTCCGCGCGCCACTAAGCGTCCAAGCCCTGCCTCGGTATAGTTGACTTGTGGTCGGTCAGCCGAGCCGGCTATAGGTCGCAACGACGGAACTGTTTGCCTCGTGAAGTGCTCGTCAGGGAGCGATCTGACGTCGATCGCCGTGAGTAGCCTGACGGCGCTTACATTCCCACTCCGGTTCGCTTCCGCACATGGAATCGGGCCGTGCTGTCAGTCTCTTCGAAAAGTAGACTCCATCAACCGCGTTCGGGCCGGGGCGGCCAATTCGCGGAAAATGCGAATACGCCAGAGAATTGTTGACGTAATCCTCAGTGTCGGCGTCATCGTGGGAGATTGACGACAGCAGCACGGGGGAGGGCTGCAGCGGTGGCGGTGGCCATCGCATCGTCGAAACTTCACGCCCGGGGTAGGTTCAGTACCGATGGGGGAGCGTTCTCCGGCACGCCAAACCCACTCGATGGTGTGACCAGAAACGCACCAAGCACCCCTTAGCCTGACCAGAATCGGCCCGTACTTGTCCGTGCCAGGGCGTACACTAGACCCATGAAATCGGCGGAAATCCGCGGAAGTGCGCCCCAATTGCGGGGGAGTGGCCCAGTCGAGATAGCTATCATTTGTTCTTGGTTCGAGTCCAGGTACCCCAGCAGTAGCAGGCGCAGGTTTCCGCGGCGAAACAGCCCATCGTCCCTCCTCCCAACTAGGCCTAAACGGCCTCTGTGACCGGAAGCGGTCCAATACCCCCCCCCCGGTTGCTGTGGTGACGTGCTGCACCGGCTCATACGGACCCGACCTGAACCAAACGGGCTGCCCACGGCTTCGTGCGCGCACCTTCTGGGTATGGACGCGACAACGCAGATCACCGCGACGTTCCTGACCCAGCTCGAGGTCGCCGAGCTATTCAGGTTGCCCGAGCGAACGCTGAAGGACTGGCGACCGACCCACACGGGCCCGCCCTACCTCAAGGTCGGCCGGCACGTTCGCTACGACGCGGGAGCGACTCGAGGAGCCTGAGTTTTCTCAGAGTCGCGGTTGAGCCTGAGCAGCTCCTCAGTGGCGACGCGGTGCGAACCTTCCGCCGTGCTTAGGCGCAGCCGAATCTCACGAATGATGACCGACAGGCCAGGAAAAGCCGTGGCAGTCAACGAAGAAAGCCGACAGACCGAGCTCGCAGACGAGCTAGTCGCGATTACGAAAGCTCGCAGACTCCACCCGCAACGTTCCCCGTCCCTCCGACTCTTACGACGCGGCGTGACCCACGCCGGTGAGCTCGAGCTGAACCGCTGGCGCTCACCGGCGCTACCCATTGGCGCTGAAACGCGATATTAAGCGGCGCTCAACCGCAATAACTGGTGGCGCTCGAGGGGCCCAATACTCCGGCGGCTCTGCGCACATCTCGCTCACACAGACCAGTTCGTCACATGCTTCTTCGCAGGTACGTATCCGCTCTTGAATCAGAGCGTGAATTAATTCGCTGCGGAGCATGAGGTTCACGGTAACGCCGATGTGCGCCGATATCTCCCCCTTGACCGTTGTGGCGAAGGTTGGATACGAGACGCCGGCTGCGGACGAAAGTTTGTTAGGCGATCCTCTACCAGCCACGGTGGCAGGCGTCGATTGACAGGGTGCCGTCAGCAGCGGATCGATCCGACAGGAATACCAGTGCACGCCCCGTGCGAAGTTGGTTTTCATTTAGAGATTGACGACAACGAAGTAGCGTGGCTGGCTGAAATTCGTTACGCGTTGGGGACCTCGGGCCGCTCGGCAGACGTTCCAGACTTCTGGCGGCTCTGGGAAGTAGGCCATTCAGCCTATTGGCGTCCGACTGATTTGTGGAGCGTCTCACAACCTCAACCAGGAGGCACACCAACCGAGGCGCTTTGATATGCCTCAAGATGAGGGAATGGATCGCGCGTCAAACCACCTGGTCGCCGAGCTTGAGGAGCCATCGGGTACACGCACTCGACGTCTGTTCCGTCGTGCGTTGGCGCTGGTCCGTGCAGCATGGGGTTACGTCGAGGTCGACGCTGACCTTGTCATCCGCCGGCGCGCGAGCGGAGCTGAGGTTCTTCGCACTGCCGCCGACCTCGGCGACCCCCACTTTCTTTTGGAGACCGTGCGCCGCGACCTCGAAACCAAGACCGTCGAGGAGTCCGTGCGCGAATGGCGCGTAATCGACTGAGGTTGAGCCCGCTGGGCGTCGGGCCACACTTCACGAGGTAACTCTCTGTGACGGCCCCATCGACGCAGGTTACGACCTGGGCCGCAGGCTGCGAAGAGCACTAGTTAGCCCGGCCCAGTCTGGCGGCAAGGGATCGGTCAGTGTACGAGCGCTTTGAGGGCGATCAATGCGACACCCATGCCGGCGGTGGCGGCGGCGGTGGCGAGCTTTGCCACGAGGGTGGCGCGACGTTGTCGGGCTGCCCACCATCCCAACACGGCCAGGGTGATCACGGCACCCCACAGCGAGACGTCGACGCCGGCATCCATCGAAAGCCCAAGCGCTGCGGCTGAGGCTAGGCAGACCACCGGGACGATGAGGGCCCACAGTAATCCGGCGGAGCGTTGCAGAGCCTCACGCACCGCTTCCCGCCAGCTCGTTTCCCGATTGCCGACAATCTCGGCGTACACGTGTGCGCCCCAAAAAACCAACACGGTGCCGACAGTGCGGGCGATCAGGACGGGTAGTCCCGGGTTGTAGAGGGAGAACGCAGAAATTAGGCCAGCGGTCAAAACGGTGCCATAAACGGCCTCCGCGTTCAGTGCCCGCGACACCCATGGGTAGCGCCTCAACCGCGAATTCAGGTCGAGTCCCGAAGCTTTCTCCGCAACCACCGTTCTTGTGTTGCAGCCCGCTGAACCGCGAGGTGAGCCTAGTCGAGCCAGATACCCGGCGCGAGTCAAACAAGCAGTTTCTATCCTTCGCTCAGGGAATCCTCGGCTGGCCCAGTTGACGTGAAGCAAGCCTCTCGTGTTGAATATCCATAGAAGGGGAGTAATCCTCGCTCCGCATCGTCAATACGTTCCCTCCGTGGGTTCCGGTGCGCAGGGCCGCAAGGCCGATGAGACCTTCACGATAATTTCGTGGAGGTCTTTGTCATGACTGTCCCTCTGTGGGCGTGGTTCGCTGTCCTGGGTGTGATCCTGCTGATGCTTGCGGTCGACTTGGTCGCCCACCGCAAAGCTCACGTGATCGGTGTGCGGGAAGCCGCCGTGTGGTCGATCGTGTGGGTGTCTCTCGGTGTCGCGTTCGGCGTGCTCGTGTGGACGCTGTGGGGGGCAGAATTCGGGCAGCAGTACTTCGCTGGCTACCTGATCGAGAAATCCCTCGCGGTAGATAACGTTTTTATCTGGGCGATTATCTTCGCCGCTTTCGCGGTTCCGCGCGAGTACCAGCACCGAGTGTTGTTCCTCGGCGTCCTGGGCGCCCTGATTTTCCGCGGGATCTTCATCGTCGCCGGCGCCGCGCTGATCGAGAACTTCTCCTGGATCCTGTACGTATTCGCCGCGTTCCTGATCTACACCGGGTGGCGGATGTTCCGCTCTCGCAACGACCACGTCCACCCCGAGAAATCCCGCATTCTCACGGTGTTTCGCCGGTTCGTGCCGATGACCGACGCTTACCACGGGCAAAAGTTCCTGATCCGCAAGGCAGGAATCGTGGTGGCGACCCCGCTGCTGGCCGTGCTGGTGCTGGTGGAAATCACGGACATCATCTTCGCCGTCGACTCGATCCCGGCTATCTTCGCCGTCACTAGCGAACCGTTCCTGGTCTTCAGCGCGAACGCGTTCGCCATCCTGGGGCTTCGGGCGATGTATTTTTTGCTCGCGGACCTGATCCATCGGTTCATTTACCTCAAGATCGGACTCGCTTTCGTCTTGATCTGGGTGGGCATCAAGATGCTGCTGCTGGATGTCTTCTACATCCCGACCACGATCAGCCTGGCCGTAGTCGTGACCATCATCACGGTGTCCATCGTGGCCAGCCTCCGCGCCACCCGCGGTCAAGGCCGACGCGAAGTGCAGGCCGAGGCCGCTGGGGCGTTCCGGATCGCCACCGACGAGGAACTTGCTGCGGTTGAGCCGGTCTTCGGCCGCCGTGGCCGAGTGCCCGCCGGGGGCGGAAAGGATCGCTTCGATGAGTGACCTGGACCCCTCGGTGGATCTGGACTCTCAACCGCAGACAGTGCGGAGAGGCCGTCGAGGTGTAACGCCGGCGGTGCTTGCGTTGCCCCTGCTCGCGGTAGCCGGCATTCTGGTCGTCGCGTGGACCGTCGGCGTTGACGACACCTGCGGGGGTCCGGTGCCGGGATGCGGCAGTCTGCGCAATTCAGGAGATATTCCGGTCACTGTCCGGGCGGTCATCGATTGCACCACTGAGGCGACCGGGGTGTGGCATCCGGTCGATGACAAGGGCGCCCGGGTGCAGCTGCACGACCGGCCCTGCCCGGAATCGAGCTGATCACGATGACGCACTTTCCCCGCGACTGCCAGCTCCGCGGCCCTGCGTACGAAGCGCCGGTCGGCCGCCTGGTCTTAGATGGGGAGCTGTGGCCTGAAGACCTCCTCAAGCTCACCCGCCACGATGACCTGTGTGTGCACATCGTTCTTCCCCGCGACAGGGACCGCTGGGTGGGACTGTTTGCCGGCGTACGAGTGCTGGCCGAACGGACCGCGCACGTCGGGGTGCACGCGCAGCCAGAACGGGGTGGATTCAGCATCGATCCGGCCGTCCTCTCAGCATCGAGTGAACGCCGACGTCGGGCGATGCTCGCCGAGGTAATTCGGGATGCAGGCACGGCGGGTGTGGAGGTGACGCTATCGCAGGTATACGTCGAGGCCTTTAGCGCCACGCGCGCCACACTTCGGCTCCCGGCTCCCGCCGGAAGGGTCAGCGAATGGGGGGGTACTGTGCGTCGCGTGGTTCCCGCTCACCCCTTTGTTCTCTTCGAAACCCCTGATCCTTTGGTGATGTTTGGGGTATTCGCCCGCTTCGCCAGCCGCCGTATTGTTCAGCCACAGAAAAGGAGCACACATGAACTGCCCTCACGACGGAGCCATGCTGGCAGTCGCTCGCCGAGCCGGCGTTGAGATCGACGTCTGCCCGATCTGCCGGGGGGTGTGGTTGGATCGCGGGGAACTGGACAAAGTCATTGCCCTCGCCGGCGCTCGCAGTCGTCCAGGCCGGCCACCGTCACTACCCCCGCTGCGAGCGACAAGCTCCGCGAGCGAGAATATGGACACCCCGCCTGTCAGCCAATCCAAAGAGACTGCATCCCGGGGCGAGAACTGGCTAGCGGACCTGTTCAAGGACACCCCGCCACCCACCGACCGGAAGACGTTACCGGAAGCACGGCTGACCCGCCGCAACGATCCGCTGGAACTCTGCTCATCTCTGTGGGAATGCACCTGAGCATTATCCGACCGCAACGCCGACCTGACCTCAACAATCCTCGATACTGTCCCCGCGCCACGCAAACTCCGGACAGCGAACCTGGCTTGAGAGCGGGGGACCGGCTCAACGGGCAGGCACATGAATCCGGCACTCGGCTTAAGGCCAAGTCGAGTGGAGTTTTTGAAGGATATGCGGGGAAGCAAGAGTATTGATCGTCGCTAACCCTAGAACGCGGGTACAGGAGAACTGGCGGCCTCAGCCCGCTCCTCACTCGTCGAACCAATAACGGATACGGCGGTGCCAAGATGTCCTCAGGGGCCCTGGCGCCCACGAACGAAGGAGTCGTCCCATGGCCAAAAGGGTCAACACGCCTGACGAGCAGATCGATCGGCTGCGCATCTATAACGTTGTCGCCGGAAGCCTGCATCTGATCCAGGCCATCGGCTTCACGGTGGTTCTCACCATGCTGAGCTCGCAGGTTCTGTTCGCCGTGACCGCCGACTACCTGGCCGGCCCTCCCGGTGTGCCGATCCCGCCGGAACGGGTGACACTCTTCGAGGTGAACATCGGCATCGGCGTCGTCGCGTTCCTCGCGCTCAGCGCCTTCTTCCACTTCCTCATTTCCAGCCCCGGGTTCTTTGCACGCTATAAGCAGGGACTGCTGAACAACCACAACTACTTCCGCTGGGTGGAGTATTCGTTGAGCTCGTCGATCATGATCTGGCTGATCCTACAAATCAACGGCGTCACCGACATCGGCGCGCTGGTCGCGGTGTTCGCCGTCAACGCCGCCATGATCATGTTCGGCGCGCTGCAAGAGAAGTACGAGCAGCCGGGTACGGGGCGGCTGCTGCCGTTCATCCTCGGGTCAATGGTGGGCATCGTGCCCTGGATCCTGGTGTTGATCTACTTCCTTCGTCCGGGCAGTGCCAGTGACGTTGCGGCCCCCGGGTTCGTGGTCGGTATCGTCATCTCCCTGTTCGTGTTTTTCAACACCTTCGCCATCAACCAGTGGCTGCAATACAAGCAGGTGGGCAAGTGGAAGAGCTACCTGCAGGGCGAACGCACCTACATCACCCTGAGCCTGGTCGCGAAAACGGCGCTGGCCTGGCAGGTGTTCTCCGGCGCCATCATCCCGGCGATCGCCAGCTAGGCCGGTCCGGCTCAGCGAATCGACACAATCACTAGCATCGGCGCCCTGGTGGGGGGAGCAGCCTTGGGCCGTCGGAATTCGGAGAGCACTACTGATGATGTGCACGCTTCTACGCACGCGCCCAGGACTGAGATCGCTGCTGTGCAGTCGTGCTTGTCGTCCATGACAGCACTCTGATTGTCACCGCTGCGATTTCCACGCAGTAGAGATCGGCGAGGAAACATGCTGTGACTTTTCCGTCACCAGGCACCGCCAGACACGCGTCGGCGCAATTCTCGCTCACCGCAATTAGCTCGTCGCATGCATTGTCGCAGGTGCGGATCCGCTCCTGTACCAGAGCGCTCGTGACGTCGCCGCAATGCATGGAACACACAGTGTCGCGGGAGCGCGCAACCCCCTCCCTGAGGCTACGCAGTGGGGTTATGGTCTGGCCATAATTACTTCATGAGAGGAAAGCTCATGGGAACCTTGACGTACGACTCGGGCCTCACAATCTATTTCAACGACTGGACACTCGCTCATCTTCAGGTCGCCATCGGGGTCAAGCTCCACCTAAAAGAAAGCTTTCATCTCTCCTGGAAAGATGAGACGGACGGTGACGGAGGGCGGGGCTCGATCTGGATATTCCCCGGCGCCCCACTCTTCTTCAAGTTCGCAGACGGCCGATGGCCTTTCCTCGATTTGGAGTGGGTCGAAGTGTTAGTCAAGTCCGCGAACACGCCCGAAGGAATGACGGTCATCCCAGAACCGCGCCCACTCGTCGCGAATCGACCCGCCCAGGACAGGGCAACAGTGCCCATGAGCGGCTGAGTTCGGTCAGCACATTTGGTTCGACGGGACAAAATCCGCAATGTCGTCGATAGCCATTCCGATCATTGTGCAATCTCGAAGGACTGCCTTCGTCTATTTTGCTTTGGTGTCCAGAGCGTTCCATTGGGACTGTATTTCGATTAGCACTGTCCGAGAGCTGTCCAGTCCTGGATGGCTGGGCTGACGAACGGGACCGCTGAGGTCTATGAGCCAGTGTGGGCCAAGAGCACAGTTCGATAATCCGTATAGGGCCTTTGACAGTTGAGCGCAAGCCCTTTACGGCCGTCGTGATCGCGCTCTATTCTCTGTGTGCATGGTCTCCTCACAACGCGAAGTTGATCTTGCAGACGTCTTTGTGCTCCTCGCCGACTCACTAAGTGCGGGCCGCGACGTCGTCGACACCATGGACATCCTTGTCCAGGCCAGCACCGAATTTACCGCGGCGACAGACGCCGGAATTCTTCTGGCCGACAGCGGTGGAGTTCTTCACATTGTGGCGTCTTCCAACGAGCGTACGAGCGAGGTCGAAGAGGCCCAGCTTGGTCACGATCAAGGCCCGTGTCTGGACTGCTTCGCTTCCGGGGAACCTGTAGAGATTCCTAATCTCTCCGAAGAATCCGGGCGGTGGCCTCAGTTTGTTGCGATTGCCCTCTCGCGAGGATTCGATGCCGTGCATGCCTTCCCATTGCGCCTGCGCGGTCACACTTTCGGGAGCCTTAACCTCTTTAGTTCCACCCGCGAACCGTTCAGCGACCAGGACGCAGCCTTGGCGCTGGCCTTGGCTCAAGTGGCAACGATCAGCCTCGTTCAGCATCAAACCATCCGCAATCAAGGCACGGTGAACGGTCAATTACAGCAAGCGCTGAAGAGCAGGATAGTCATCGAGCAAGCCAAGGGTGTTTTGGCGCAGCGCCACGGGGTGCCCATTGATGCCGCCTTCTCCTTGCTCCGCACCTACGCGCGCACAAGTAGTTCAAAGCTGCACGACATCGCTGATGGTGTCGTGCATCACGGGCTCTCGTTTTAGGTGGAACGATTGAGACGTCCGCTTCAACGCCCTCGCCTGGATTAGAAGTCCAGGGCTGCTTGCCTTCAACTTTCCGGTAGTTCAGCCAGCGGGTGGGTAACGAGGCGCCGGACAGGACCCCAGATTTCAGGCGGTTTGGTCGGTTGGGGTGACGTGGTGTTGGATGACTGTGGTCAGCGGCTGGATAGTCAGTTTGATCAAGGGGCATTCGTGTTCTCGGGTGTAAGAGTCGATGCTGACGGCAAGATTGTGGCGAGTCCACGATGTTCGGGGGCTGTAGGGGTTGCGGTCAATGATCTCTGGCGCTCCCAGATGAGTGGTGAACTCGTTGGTCAGGGCGCCGTACCCGAGCGAGATGGTGGGGCCGGTGGCGGTAGTGTCCGACAGATAGACACTGAGCCCGATCCCGTGCGGGGGACAGGTCGTCCAGGCGCCCCAGATGTCTAGTTCGGTGCAGTGCCAACGCGCAACCCGAACCGTACGTTCAGTGTGCCGGTGAGCGAGCAAAACGTTGCAGCAATGCCTCTCGAGTAGCGCAATTGCGTCGCGTTCCAGTACAGGCCACGTCCCAGAGAGTAGCGAGTCGACCAGGTCGAAAATTCGACGGGGCGTAGCGGCGGTGCTCATCGGGCACCGCAGCGTAAGTTGAAGCGGTTGCGTAGATTCATGAGCACCCCCACACGCGAGTGGGCCCCCTGCTCAACTCGCGCTTTCACATAGCTGACACCCCGGACGGGCCAATGTCAATATTTCGAGCCGGCGTCCTGGAGGCGAGGAGCCACGCCGTGACGTCGTGAATCAAAGTCGAAATCCGGCTGCGTCGATCAGTTCGAATCTTAGGATCTCGTCGGGCGTCGTCGACACGGATTTGCGATACTGGCGCGGCACGAAGACCCAGAGACACCGAACTCTCACCCGGCGCAGCTTGCCGCCAGTATCGACCTACAAGTCAACGGAGCGCGCGTCAGATTCAATTTCCGTACCGCTGATGATGAGCTAGCCGAGGAGGCTCCCTTTCGAGTTGATGAAAACACAGTCAGCGCCAGTCGGCCAACGCCCCTGCCAAGCTTCTGCGTGAACGCGCGAGGAGACCACGGACAGTCGATACCGGAATTTCGAGTTCATCCGCAATGAGGGCGTAACTGCAGTCGGAGAACTCGCGCATCAGCCATGCGCGGCGCTGGTTGGTCGGCAGATTGGCAAGGGCTAGGGCCAATGCCTCATTCTGAAGCAGCGTTTCGACGACTTTGAAAGGCTCGGTATCGAGGATTTCTGTTGTGTCATCGTCATACTCGGCAGCCACCGGGGCGCTCCTACGCATCCGGTCGAGGCATTTATTGCGCACCACACGCATTAACCAGGCCTTCACGTGCGCGCCATCGCTTAAGGTTGGTAGCTTTTCCCAAGCAGTAATGAGGGCCTCCTGCACGATATCGTCAGCATCGGCAGACGACTTCAGGATCCTGACGGCGTAACCACACATCAGATTCCGATAGCGACGCACCAAGACCTCAAAAGCGACCAAATTCCCGCTCGTCGCGACGTCAACCAGGACGCTATCCGGCTCGTCTTCGAGGAGCGACCGGCCGACGTCTGCCAGCAGTATCGAGCTGCTCGATGACTGCGCGGAAGGACCCACCGGTTCGGGCTCATTGTCTCGATCAGCTGAATTCACTCGTTGAGTATACAAACACAACGCGGCCCGCCAAGGGCGTTCTCGCCCAACGTCACGGCGTACCCATGGATCAGGCCTTCCTGATCCTGCGAGCGGCCGCGGCCAGCGCGCACATGAGCCTTCGAGACATGGCAACGAAGTGCGTGACACACCACGTCAGCGACAACGAACAAGCGATGATCAGCTAGGTCCGATCAGCGACCACCCCTTGCTCAGGAAAGAGTTAGGGGTCAATCCGGAGGTTCCACCGTCTCTCCAAACGGCGGCAGATTGATGTCCTCCTCATTTACCTCGACGTCCCCAACATCATCGGGACCGCCTGTTCCCGGCGCCACATTCACTTTGTCGGCAATCTCGGGGTCGAGCGTTGACGGTGCGGCGTCGGTCTGTTTGGCTTGCGTTTCAGTTTCGCTCGCCGGGCTGTAACTGGTGTCCTTGCGGGTCTGGTCGTTGTCGCCCAAGTCAGTGCCGGACATCGCAATTTCCCTCCATGTCGTGGATCAATTCACTCAAGCATGCGTTGTCAGGGGTGCTCCTGACTAGCATTCGACAAAGATGCGTCAGTCGCCGGTAGCAGAGGTCGCACGCGCATGGGCGGCCGTGATCCAGCCCTCTCGGCCGAATACTCCGGTCATATCCTCACCAGCCTCGGACTGTCACTTCACGAAACGGTCTGGCAGCTCAAGTTCTGGTCCGAGACTCACCGCGACGAGGTCTCAGCGCATCAAGCGCAATTTGACCATGCGCGATAGCTGGGCCCAGGCGCTGTCCATGGCGCGCGATCCACGCTGCGTCACCACGCGCTCCGGGTCGCGAAACATGTCAACAGTTGCGTTCCGATCTGACGCGCCGCCTACGAGCGTTTTCGGTGAGGGGTCGATCAGTAGCGGGTACTGCGTAACCGAAAAGACTGCGGCGGGCGGCACACGAGTACTACGCGGGTGTGGACTCTGGTACTGCCTCGTCGCTCTTTTTCGAGACTGGAGTCTGATGTGCAGGTGCGGCTTGGTTCGTAGCGTCGTAGGTGAACGAAAGGCATGTAATGATTCGAGTTCACTCTTTGACCAAGCGCTATGCCGCCCCGCGGACGCGCGGAAGGAAATCCTGCATGCGCCCTCTATCCGGCCGCTCTCAGCAAGGTCAACCAGGTGCACGCTCGCGTCAGACGGTACCTGTCGCTGCCGGGCTGGCGCTGATGCTCGGTTCCGTACTGCTGGTCGGATGCTCGCCAGCGGTGGCCACCCCGGAGCAGCGGTCAACGACCGCCCTCAAGTCGGCATCCGACGAGCTCAGCACTATCGTCGCCGGGTTCGCACCCGAGGGCTGCACCAACGCCTCGCTGCCCGTCACAGTCGAAGAGGAGCGCCTCACGGCGTTTATGCCGGACGAGGCCGATCCGTCGCGGCCCGCCGATCGTACGTTCGCACGCATGATGGTCGAGGGCGCCGGATTCGGTGAGTTCACCGCTGCTTTCGCCAAAGACGTCTGCGGACAGGGGTCCCTTGCCGATGCGAAGACCGTCGTCGAGGGACTGGGTACCCTGCTGTGGCAGGACGCTGTCGCCCGAGCTCAATCGACGGAAGGCGTCACCGGTGACCTGCCGGCGAGCGACGACCGACCGCTGTACTGGACGCGGCTGGAGGCCATGACCGTGCTGCATCAGTGGGGCCCGGACTTCACCCTCTCCACCAAAGAGCGTGCGTTGCTGGTCGATGCCTTCGACCGGGCGGCCCGCGGCATGCGCGACGTCGATCTGCCGTCGGGCGACCAGGTGGCGCGGGTGCTGGTAAGCGGATTCGATCCCTTCACTCTCGACGGTGGCGCCACGGGCAGCGCGGCGGGAACAGCCGGCAATCAGATTCGCTACGGTAATCCGTCCGGGGCGACCGTACTGGCGATTGACGGTACGACGACGACGGCTCCCGATGGCACCACGGTGCGCTACGAGGCGTACACGCTGCCAGTGAACTACCCCGAGTTCGAGCGCGGATATCTGGACGACACCGTAGGTCCACTCATGGAGCCCGGCGACGATCGGTTGGATGCGTCAATCACCATGAGCCAGGCGGCCGGGTCGCGGTTCGCGCTGGAGCAATGGAACGGCCGTTACCACGGCGACGTTGCCGGCAACGACAACTTTGCGCCCTGTCCGCCTGCCGGTTTGACCGGCGCCGCGCAGCTGGCAAAGGACAATCCTGGCTGCAACACCCAGGTGCTGGAGCGTTGGGGTGGCGGCGACACATTGACGGATCCACCACAGTGGACCGCGTCGACGCTACCGATCGAGCAGATGATCGCGGCACGCACGGGTTCGAATGTTCCCCGTCCGCCGGGCGATTCATGGGAAGACGAGTCGGTTGCGTTCGGCGTGCTGTGGAATACGAACTACAGGTATTTCCCCAGATGCGACTCAGGTGAAGAGAAGGAGACTTCCCAGCGCGAGGACACATACCCGCCTGCCCTCGAGCCGACGCCCCCACCCCAGGGCTCCTGCGCGCGCAGCGGCGGAGGTGGCACCTATCTCTCGAATGAGTCGGCCTACCGCAACACGCTGCTGCGCGATCGGGCGGGGCTCGGCATTCCGGCCGGGCACATCCACACCCCCGACATGCAGCACTTCCACACCGAGTTCGCCGCGACGGATGCGACGTTCGAGGCGTGGCGTGACGCCATCGTTGCCCAGGCGCGCGAGCTGATCGCGGTGGTGGGGACACACAGCTGACATCTGCGGGCACGTGCTCCGGAGCCGGCCAGACGACGGAGGGCACTGGGGCGCACGATATCGGCCGCCGGCGCACCCGGCCGGACGCGGTCCGAGGCGACAAATCGTACTCGTCCCGCGCGGATCACGCGGCGGCAGGCCAGTCGGAGACTCGACGCCGCCGCCGACAGGAACCTCCACAAACCATCGGTTATGAGGCATCCCGAATATGAGACACGCTGTCGCTCGGGCTGGCAGAGCGTGAGAACCCTCGTTGCCCTCTCTCAATGCGCTGATTCATGGGTGTCACCAGAGCGGAAAGTCAACGCCGTGTTCGGATTGTGGGCGGGGCCCGAATACGCGACGCTCAGTCTCGGTGATCTGGTGGTCGTTGATGGATGCCTCGCGGCGGCTCATCAGGCCGTTGGGCTCGAACTCCCACAGTTCGTTGCCGTAGCTGCGCCACCACTGGCCGTGATCGTCGTGCCACTCGTACTGGAACCGCACGGCGATGCGGTTGCCGCGGAAGCCCCACAGCCCTTTGCGAAGCGCGTAGTGCTGCTCACGCTGCCACTTTGCGGTGAGGAACTCAATGATGGCCGGGCGCCCGACGACGTGCACGTCCCGGTTTCGCCAGATCGAGTCAGGCGTGTAGGCAAGAGCGACCTTCTCGGGCTCGCGGCTGTTCCAACCGTCTTCGGCTGCCTGAACTTTCTGCAGCGCCGACGGTAAGTCGAAGGGAGGGAACGGGGGTCGGGATTCGGTCATTCCATCTGTCCTTTAAGTCAGTTAGCGCGGGTTGCGCGGATAAGAGTTGACGGCGGTCTGGGTGGCGGGCCCGCGCAGCTGCGCCGCCCGGGCCTGGTCCTGCCCGACCCCGGCTTGCGCCGCACAGCCAGCTCGCCGGCGTGGAAACCCACATCGGCGAGCTGGTGCGTTCGATCGTCGTCATCATCTCCTCGAGGACCGAGGGAGATTTACAGCCCGACTACGGGCCAGTCGTTCTCCACCTTGGCGAGCGTGTTGAAGTAATTGGTGAGGATGTTCAGCGCGAGGTTCGCGACGACCTCACCGATTTCCGTGTCGGTCACGCCAGCGGCGCGGGCTGCGCCGATCGCTTCGTCGCCCACATCACCGGCAGACTCTGCGATCGTGTTGGAGAGTTTGAGCAGCGCGGCAACATGCGGGTCCCTCGACTCGGCGCGGCGTGCGGAGTCGAGCTCGGCAGCATCCACCTTGGCGATATTGCTACCGATATAGGTGTGGGCGGAGAGGCAGTACTCGCAGCCGTTCAGCTGTGCGGTCGAGATCGCGAGGCGCTCACGCACCGCGGCAGGAAGGCTGCCTGATCCCACTGCGGCGGAGAGCGCGAGGTACCCCTTCAGCAAAGCGGGGCTGGTGGCCATGACCTTGGTCATATTCGGCACGAGGCCCAGTCCCTTCTGGACCTGATCGAGCAGCTCTTTGGCGACGCCTGTGGCCGTCTCGGGCTGGATCGGGGCGATGGTGGCGGCGGTGGTGGCGGTCATAGTTTTGTCTCCTCGTTTCTAATGCATGAACACGTGTTCATCCGTGACAAGTTCTACCATGAATGTTCTAACGGATGCAAGCTACTTGTTCCGTGATAGTCTGGTGAGGTGAGAAATGACATGTCAGACCGTAATTGGGTACTCGCTGACGAACCCGCCCCGGTGCGGCTGATGGCGACGAGATGGGCCGACTCGGAGGGTCAGCACGATGACTTCGCGGCCCCGTCGGACCTGGACGCGTGGCTGGATGCAGTCGGCGTTGACGTGCAGGGCGTGGCGGCCACGCAAGAGGAGTTCCTGAGCGCACGGACGTTTCGGGACTCAGTACGCAAGCTGGCAGCCCACGTCACGGGCGACCGCCGTCCGGCTGCCGTATCCGCCGTAGCCAGCGTGGAGGACGCGGCCCGAAACGTGAACGCCGCTGCCAGCCAGCGACCGATTGCCCGGCTGCGACTGCTCGACGCGCGCCTCGTGCTCGCCGCCGAATCGGCGCGGTCGCCAGTCGTCGTCGGCATCGCCGGCGTTGCCGTAGAAGCCCAACAGCTGCTCAGCGCGAATCCGGCCCTATTGCGGGCGTGTCACGCCCCAGGGTGCGTGCTCTACTTCACGAAGACGCACCCGCGGCGGGAATGGTGCTCGGTTGCCTGCGGCAATCGCGCCCGCGCCGCCCGGCACTACCAATCCGTGAGGTCTGCACGTAGCGCGCAAGTGCGTGCCGACCAGTAGTGTCCTGACCTGACTCGAGTCTCTGAACTGTTCGTCGCGCCAGCACAGCACAGAAAATAGACCATGAACTTGTACGTTTGCATCGTCATCAATCCTTTGCGTGAGTGCGTGCCGACCCAGTTGACACTGCTCTGGCCTGGACCTGACAAATAATCGTCAACGGATAGATCGCGACCTCCAGTGCCCCCCGCAAATTTCCACGGGCCGCTAATAGTTGTACTGAGCCGAGAGGTTGGTGACAGTCGGGGTTGAAAGAAGGGAAAACCTCTGGTTCTGGTGGAGACTCGGCATCTACCGGCAGTGCGCCCACCGATGGATCAACCGGCACCGCGCCGAAGGAACAACAGGGCTCCATAATCGGTCGTCACGCCCCCGCAACTGCGCACGCGGTGGGGGCGCACCTGCGCCCATAGCAAGCAACCACCCATGACCAAGGGAACCGCAATCATCTTCGGAGCTGGCCCCCTGCATGGGCTTCGCCCTTGCCCGCACCTTCGCCGCCGCCGGCCACAACATCGCCCTACACGCCCGCAGCGCCGACAGCAGGGTCGACTCCCTGACAACTGAGCTCAGTCGCGCCGACGTGGACGCCCGCGACTACGCTGCTGACGCCAGTGATCCCCGCCAGCTTTGCGCGCGGCGCTGTCGAAGGCCATCGATGAGCTCGGCGCCCCGTCAGCCCTGATCTGCAACGCGGCACTACTGCGCCCCGACGGACGGCGATGACGACGGAGGGGCCAACGCTCTTGCCGTCGACGTGCTCGGCGCCAAAATTGCCGCAGAGACTGTGCTCCTCGCTCCGCGACAACCGTGGCAGCCTGCTGTTCACCGGCGCTCTACAGGCTTACGCCACCGCACTACACGCAGTGGCTCCCCGTCGGCGAACGGAATCCGTCTATGCCCGTCGCTACAACGGCCGCTACATTAGGTGCCGCTCCGGGCCAGTCGGCCAATGAGCGTGGTCATGAACCCACTGGCCGTCTTCGTCAAGCGCCCAGACACCGCTCTCGATCGCGAAGTTCCACCACCAAATTTGCTTGGCAACGGACACGATCGGGAACTCTTCCGGCGATGCGGTGGCGTCGGAAATGAGCACGAGGGCGTTGGGGATGGAATGATCGGTGATATCGATAACCCTGGCGATAGTGCTGAAGCTCAGCGTTAACCAGCGTGATCCTGGATACAGAAAAACATCGCCTTCGTTGCGAATGTCGAGTCTCATCAGGCAACCGGAGGTTGTGTTTCTTCTCGATCTCGCTGAGCTGGTTGGACGTGAGGCCCGGGCGCATCCGTCTGATGTTGCCGGCGCCGCGGTCGCTGCAGAGTTGCGCGAACCGCTGCAGCTCTTGCCCGACCTCAGCGGCAGTCACGAGTTAGCTCCCATTGCACAAAGTCAAAGTAGGCACTCCAACTGCGGACGGGGGGGGAGAGGAATCGCAAGGAAGCCCCGCTCTCCTACTGGCTTGGACGAAACGTGACACGTCGACAAAAAGGAACCGTAGCGGCTGCCCTGTAGTTGATTCTGTGCTCCATTTATGAGCTTGAGACTGGGGAGAGTCAGGGCGGTTGCCCCTCCTCGGACTGTAGCTCTGAACGGGTATTCATCACAATTGAGCCCTGCAACTGGGGCTGGGCATTGAGCTGAACCGTAGTACCAGGCTTCGTTGGAGGGGTTCTCGGCGCTAGGGCGGTAGTCAAGCTTGACCCACCCTGGCGATTGGGTCGGCGCTGCCAGGTCGTGGTCGGTTGCTTCGGGGACGTCGGAACGCCCAGACGCGAAGATGGGCTGCTCCTTGCATGCCTTGTAAGGGTTTCCGTAGACGCCCGCCGCGGCGACGAGCCAGAAGCACTGGGAGAGCACTGTCTGAGCAACCGAATCCGCAATCCCGTTCTCAGCAGCGAACTGCGGGGCTGATTACGGGAGCCGCCAAAGACCGGGCAGAGCTGCCGGGGGAGCCGGCGACGCTGGGGACGGTCGCCGGTTGCGGCGAGGATAGGCCCACGTTGCCGACCACTCGCCCGTTAAAAGTGCCGGTGGTCGTGTACGTAAAGCGATTGGGACAACCACCACGTTCGGCTAGCGCGAGGGGCACTTCCCTGTGGTTGATCGTGACGAACGGTTCAATGTTGCGCGCAAGGGTTGCGTCGATGAGGCGGTCGTCGAAGTCGAGCCCGGCAGGGTTGCGCCGCGTCCCGTCTGGGAAAACTCGCGTCCATGACAGCGACATCCGGTACGCTTCGACCCGGTGGTTTCGCGAGCGCAAAGCAGGTCCGCACAACGTTAGGTTAGGCTTACTTGGCCCGATTCTGCGTTTCCCGCCCGTGTTGAAAGTCGCCCGCTATGCCCTCGCTAGTCTCTGTTCCCAGCCTGTCCCTTCTCGGCGGTCGGTCGGACGCTACCGCCCTCGTGGGCAACGGCGTCAGAATCAGCTATGCCGAGCTACTTCTGCTCATCCGGGCGCGTCGGACGCAGCTTGGCGAGACCCGTCGCCTGGTGATGATCGCGGCGGCTAATGGGCTGGAGCCGATTGTGACCTACCTCGCCGCACTCGAGGGCGGGCACCCCGTGTTCCTCGTTCCCGGCGCCTCAGATGAGGCGAGCCTGATCCACAGAGCCGCCCTCACCGAGCGTTTCCGGCCCGATGTCATTGCCGGCCACGGCCCAGAAGGGTGGACACTCGAGGAGCGCCACCCCGGCAGCGCACACAAATTCCATCCGGAGTTGGCCCTACTCGCCAGCACGTCGGGGTCGACAGGATCCCCCAAGCTCGTGCGCCTCTCGTACGACAACCTGCGAAGCAACGCCGCATCCATTGGCGAGTACCTGCGCCTCGGACCTGATGATCGCGCGGCTACGACCCTGCCGCTGCAGTATTGCTACGGGCTCTCGGTCGTTAACAGCCATCTGTTCGCCGGTGCAAGCATCCTTCTCACCGAGCGATCGGTGACGGACGAGGAGTTCTGGGACGAGGCATCCGCCCATGGAATCACCTCATTTGCGGGCGTGCCCTATACCTTCGAGATGCTGGAGGCCGGCGACTTCGCCGAGCGTTCGGTGCCGAGCCTGCGGTACCTGACCCAGGCGGGCGGTCGGCTCGCTCCGGAAGTCATCCGACGGTTCGCCCGTATTGGCGACGAACGGGGCTTTCAACTCTTCGTGATGTACGGCCAGACTGAAGCCACGGCTCGGATGGCCTACCTGCCGCCCGATCTGCTCCAGGACTCTGCCGGTGCCATCGGTCGACCAATTCCCGGCGGCCGGTTCCGCATCGACGCCCACGATGGCACGGAGGCTCCGGCCGGTAGTCAGGGTGAGCTCGTCTATGAGGGGCCGAACGTCATGCTCGGCTACGCCGAGACACCGGCGGATTTCGAACTCGGTCGCACCGTGCACGAACTGCGGACGGGGGACCTCGCGCGCCGGCGCGCCGACGGCCTGTATGAGATTGTCGGCCGGATGAACCGTTTCGTCAAAATCTTCGGATTGCGAATCGACCTCGACCGAGTTGAACGGCTCCTCCTCGACGAAGGGATCGAGGTGCGCGTGGCCAGCTCCGATGAACGGCTGCTTCTCTTCGCCACCTCGGATCGCGCAGCCCAACGCGCCCACGAGCGCGCCGCCGCCCTCGTCGGAATTCCCATGCGGGTCATCGGCGCGTATGCGATAGCCCAGTTCCCTCGCACCTCGAGCGGAAAGCCCGACACGGCGGCTCTCGTGCGGTTCGCGGCACTCCAGGATCGCGTCGAATCGACCTCTGACTCGGTGTGCCACGTGAGCAAGGCACACGGGGGCGGCGTCGCACCCGACATGATTCGCGATTTACTCTCGACGCTGCTGTCCCGACCTGAAGTGAGCCTAGACGACTCCTTTGCCGGGCTCGGCGGCGATTCGCTCAGCTACATCGAAGTGTCGCTTCGGCTCGAGGCGATGCTCGGGGAGCTGCCCAGGGACTGGCCGACCCGCTCAGTTCGGGAGTTGGCGGCGTTCGCCACAGAGGTGCGCGAGAACGCCGACAGAGCGCGAGCGGAAGCAGGCCCCGGTGCGCCGGGCGCTTCCGTCGATGCAGGCCGCCGCCCTCGCTTCGCACATCTGGTGCGCCTCGAGACTCCGGCCGTGCTGCGGGCGGTCGCCATCGTGCTCATTGTCGGCACGCACGCCGACTTGTTCGGCCTGAAAGGTGGCGCCCACCTGCTGCTCGCCGTCGCCGGATACAACCTTGCCCGCTTTCAACTCGCATCGGTGCCGGGGCGGCCCAGATTCCGTGGCCTCGGTCGCAGCGCTGCCGAACTCGCGGTGCCCGCGGTGCTCTGGATCGGTGCTGTCGCCCTCCTGAGCGGCCAGTACAGCCTCACCACTGTCCTGCTAGTGAACAACCTCGTGCCGGGCGACGGGCGGTGGAATGAACAGTGGCAGTTCTGGTTTCTCGAAGCGCTTCTGTGGACCCTCGTCGGTCTTGCCGTCCTGTTCGCCATCCGGCCGGTGGACCGGTTGGAGCGGCGGTGGCCGTTCGGCTTCGCCCTCGTCGCATTCTCCGTCGCCCTCGTGGCGCGTTTCGTTTTCGCCGGGCCGCATGCCGAGTATGTCGAGCGCTACAGCGGACCCGTGGTCGTGTGGCTCATCGCGCTCGGTTGGCTTGTCGCGCGAGCCGACAGCACGTCGAGGCGAGTCCTCGTTTCGATGGTCATCGGGGTGAGTTCGTTCGGGTTCTTCGACGATCCGCTGCGCGAAGCCATCCTCGCCGGCGGCGCACTGGTGCTGGTCTGGGTACCGGCTATTCGCGTGCCACGACTACTGGTGCCCGCTGTCGTCGCGCTGGCTGGAGCGTCGATGTTCATCTACCTCACCCACTGGCAGGTGTACCCGCCGTTCGAGCAGGATGCGCCGTGGCTCGGGACTGTGCTCTCGCTCATGGTCGGTGTCATCGCCTGGCGTGGGTACACGCTGGTGAGCGGTGGGGTCAGAGGAGCGATTTGGTCGACGCGTGTTACCTCGACGGCGCGACAGAAGTGACCGGTGCAGGTCTAGGCGTGCTCAGGGCTGACTTCTGGCCCGGCGCGCCAGGCTGAGGGTAGAGCACCACCCCGCCATCGACAGAAACCTGCACGGAGCGTCCGGCCGTGAACTGCGCCGCCGCGTGCAACGGCACCCGGTGCGTCGCCTCCGCCGGGAACTCGCCGCCGTCGAACGCCAGCGTGAGTTCGGCGCCTGCACCGGTTGACCGGACGTTGATGACAGTCGCGTTGCCGCCATCCGCAGCCGGCGCCAGACGCAGCTGCTCGGGCCGAACCATCGCGAACAGGGTGGCGGCCGCGCCGCTGCGGTCGTGCCGCACTGGAAGGCGTCCCAAGGCGCAGTCCACCGCGTCGGCGCCCGCCGGGCGCGCCGGCACGAGCACCACGTCACCCAGGAACTCGGCGACACGGGCATCGATCGGAGAGTCGAAGACGGTCGCCGGCGTACCGGCCTGCACCAGTCGGCCGCCCGCGAGCACACCGACTTGCTGCCCGAATGAGAGCGCTTCGTCTCTGTCGTGGGTCACCAGAATGGCCGTCACGTCGCTGAGCTCGAGCATATCGACGACCGCTTGCCGGGTCTGGGCGCGGAGACCCGTGTCGAGGGCGCTGAACGGCTCATCAAGCAGGATGACCTTGGGTCGCTGCGCGAGGGCGCGAACGAGAGCGACCCGCTGCTGCTGTCCGCCCGAAAGCTCGTGCGGCATCCTGGCGGCCAGCCTGGCGTCGAGAGAGGCGAATTCCATCAGTTCGCGCACACGCGCGTGATTCCTGGCCGCCCTGGGCAGTCCGAACGCGATGTTGCGGGCGACGGACAGATGCGGGAACAGTGCGCCGTCCTGTGCGACGTAGCCGATGCCGCGCAGGTGCGCAGGCAGACTCGATCGCGGGCCGGCTATCTCCCGGCCGTCGTGGGTGATGGTGCCGGTATCAGGTCGTTCGAAGCCGGCGATGAGTCGCAACAGGGTGCTCTTGCCGCTGCCCGACGCCCCGACCAGGGCGATTCGGGTGCCGTCCGGCACCTCGAGGGTGACGTCGCGGAGCACCTCCGTCGCGCCGAACGACTTCGAGATGCCAGAGAGGTGCAGGGTCATCGGAGGCTCCGTCCGGTTGCGTGGGCGAACATGAGGGCGACGGCCGGGCACGAGAGCAGCACCAGCACCACGGCGTAGGGGGCAGCGGTCGGATAGTCGAGTGAGGAAGCCGCGGACCAGAAGCTGGTCGCGACCGTGCGGGTGCCGGTCGGCGCGAGCAGCAGTGTCGCGGTGAGTTCGTTCGCCGCACCGAGCGCGACAAGGGCGCCGCCTGCGCACGCCGCCGGCACGAGTAGCGGCACCGTGACCCGCAGGCGCGCGACGAAAGGTGGGACGCCGAGCGATCGAGCGGCCTCTTCCAACGACTCGGGCACCTGCGACAGGCCGGCTCGCAGCGGAACGAGCGCACGAGGCAGGAGGATCACGACGTACGCGGCGATGACCGTGAACGCAGTTTGGTAAAGAGTGGGGGCGATGGCGAGGGTCGTCGCAACGAGGGCGAGCGCGACGATGATCGCGGGAAGGCTGCTGGCGAGGTAGGCGGCTCCTTCGAGGACGCGCGAGAGCCGGTCTGGGTAGCGCACCGCCAACCAGGCGAAGGGGAGTGCGACGGCGATCGCGCAGGCGGCTCCCGCAAGCGACAGGACGAGGGTCTGGACCGTCGCCGATGCGAGGTGCCCGAGGTCGGCCGTGTCAGCGCGGAACAACCAGCGCACCACGCTTGTCAACGGCACGAGGGTCGAGGCCGTGACGAGGCAGACCAGCCCGGCGACCGCCAGCGGGGCGAGGCGTCCCAGCGGTACTCGGGCCGGCGGATGCGGCGAACCGCCGCCTACCCTGGCGTAGCGTGCACGGCCGCGGGCGAGGGACTCAGCGACAAGCAGGACCAAACACAGCAGCACGAGCACCAGCCCGAGTGCGGCCGCGTTCGGCCCGGCGAAGGTTGTCTGATATGCGACAACGATGGCGGTGGTGAAGGTGTCGAAGCGCAGGAAGGCAAAGGCGCCGTACTCCGCCAGGAGGTGCAGCGCGACCACCAGGGCGCCACCCAGGACCGCCACGCGCAGCTGCGGTAACACGACCCGGAAGAGCACCGTCCACGAGCCCATACCGAGCGAACGCGCGGATTCCTCGAGTGCGGGGTCGAGGCCCCGGATCGCCGCCAGCGCGGGCAGGTACACGAGGGGGAAATACGCGGTGACCGCGACGAGCACACCGCCCCACAGCCCGCTGATCGAGGGCACAACGCTCGCCCACCCGTAACTGGCGACGAAGGCGGGAATCGCCAGCGGCGCAGCCAGTGCCACCGCGAAGACACGGCGCCCCGGCAGGGCTGTGCGCTCAACCAGCCAGGCGCCGCTGACCCCGAGTACAACCGATGCCGGAACGCCGATCACGACGAGGAGCACAGTGTTGACGAGCAGCTCGCCGACCCTCGGGCGGAACACCAGCGTCGAAAGCTCGTCCCAGCCCATGGCAACCGAGGCCTGGACGACGTAGCCGATGGGCACGAGCGCGCCGAGGGCAAGAACGGCGACGAGCGTGATGAGACCGCCGGAGGCGCGACGCGCTGGCGTGGCGACTAACGGCGGCCGGGTTAGGTGCGTAGTCAGAGTAGACCGGCTTCCGTCATGAGCTCGATAACCTTCGGGCCGTTCAAGGCTGAAGGGTCGATCACCGGGGCCGCCAAGCCGTCAAGCGGTGGAAGTTCGGACTTCGCCTGAACGTTCGAGGCTACCGGGTACTCGAAGCTGTACCCCTCGCCGAGGATCTCTTGGCCCTGCTCTCCGGCAATGAAGGCAAGAAACTGCTGGGCCTCGTCGGCGTGCGGGGCGTTCTTGAGCACGCCGCCACCGGACACGCTTACGAAGGCGCCCGGGTCCTGGTTGCCGAAATAGTGCAACTGGGTGTTGCCGCTGTCTTCCGCCGCGGCATCCTGATCGCGGTACCAGTAGTAGTGGTAGATGACGCCGACGGGCACTTCACCGGCACTGACAGCCTTCATGGTGACGATATTGTTGCGGTACTCGGTGGCGTTCGTTGCCAGACCCTCGAGCCACTCCAGCGCGGCGTCTTCGCCCTGCGTCTCGACCACAGCTGAGACGATGGCCTGGAAGTCCGCCTTCGCCGGGGCCGCACCCCAGCGGCCTTTCCACTCAGGGTCGGCTAGATCCAGGAGCGAGGTGGGCAACTCTGCCTCGGAAATAAGGTCAGGGTTGTAGACGAGCACAGTCGAGCGGGCGGCAATGCCGGTCCAGTCGCCCGATGAAGGTCGGTACTGCTCCGGCACGAGCGCGAGAGTGGCCTCATCGACCGGGGCGAGCAGGCCTGCCTTCTCGACGAGCGACATCGCCGGTGAGTTCTCGGTGAGGAAAACGTCGGCTTGAGAGGCGGCGCCCTCTTGCACCAGTTGGTTGCCCAATTCGCTGTCATCGCCATTGCGGAGGACCACTTCGATGCCGGATTCCTCTGTGAAGGCGTCGGCCCACTCTGTGGTGAGCTCCTCGTGCTGGGCGTTGTACACGACGAGCGCGCCGTCGGAAGTGCCACCATCCTGGCTGTCGCTCGAATCATCGCCCGGGCCGCTCGCTGAGCAGCCGGCAACGAGTAGTGCGGCGATGGCAACGGGGGCAAGGCGCGCGAGACGCAGGGGAAAGAGCATTGGGGACCTTTCAGTCCATGGGGCAGGTAAGGCAATCCTAAGCCACCAGTGCGCGCATCGTGCTGCCTCGCCGATCGCTGTGACGATAATCGGTATGCCGTGGTTCACCAACCCTAGAACGATGGCTGCTGCGGGCACGTACCGTTCCACGCATTCGTCCGCGCCTCCACCAGGTGTTGGCGGCCTCTCGTCCCAAGTGATCGAAGATGACGTAGTGGTGCACGGTGCGCCCGGAAACACCGACGTGACGAAAGCTCACTGATCACTAGCGCGCTGGGAGGGCGAAATATAGTATTTGGCCATGGCAGCTGCTTCAGTGCCTGCCGGTTTGGACGGGAAAGCGTCGGACACCATGTTGGCGCTTGGCCGTTTTTTCACGCGGTGGGACCAGACAGATGATGGACGCGCGGTGTTCCGTGAGGGCGGGCGCAAGGGTGATGTGTTCTACCGTGACCGGTGGAGTCATGACAAGGTGGTGCGTTCCACCCACGGGGTCAACTGCACTGGATCGTGTTCGTGGAAGGTATATGTTCGCGATGGCATCATCACCTGGGAGTCGCAACAGACCGATTACCCTTCGGTCGGCCCCGACAGTCCGGAGTACGAGCCGCGCGGGTGTCCTCGGGGTGCCGCATTCAGTTGGTACACCTATTCGCCAACACGGGTGCGGTATCCGTACGGCCGAGGTGTGCTCGTCGAGATGTACCGGGAGGCCAAGGCGAGGCTGAAAGATCCCGTGCTCGCTTGGGCAGACGTTGTAGATGACCCTGAACGGCGCAGTCGCTACCAGAAGGCGCGAGGGAAAGGCGGGCTCGTTCGCATTCCGTGGCAGGAGGCGGTTGAGATCGCCGCTGCCGCCCACGTTCACACGATCAAGAAGTACGGTCCGGACCGGTGCGCCGGCTTTTCCCCGATTCCGGCCATGTCGATGGTGTCTCACGCGGCGGGAAACCGGTTCATTCAGCTCATCGGTGGGGTAATGACATCGTTTTACGACTGGTACGCCGACCTCCCCGTGGCCTCTCCGCAGGTGTTCGGCGACCAAACCGATGTGCCTGAATCGGGGGACTGGTGGGACTCCACCTACCTGATGATGTGGGGATCGAACGTTCCAGTGACACGTACGCCCGACGCGCACTTCATGGCAGAGGTGCGGTATCGGGGCACGAAGGTGGTCGCGATCAGTCCGGACTATGCCGACAACACGAAGTTCGCCGACGAGTGGCTGCCCGCCCAGGCCGGCACAGACGCTGCGCTCGCGATGGCAATGGGCCACGTGATGCTCAAGGAGTTCTTTGTGGACCGCGAGGTTCCGTACTTCAGCGGATACGTACGCCGTTACACCGATCTGCCTTTCCTCGTCCGCATCGAGGAGCACGCTGACGGTGGCCTCGTGCCGACTAAATTCCTGATGGCGACGGACCTACCCGACCAGGCGAACACTCCTGATGCCGCCTTCAAGACGGTTCTGATCGACTCGGCCACCGGCGCTCCAGTGGTGCCCAACGGGTCCATCGGTTACCGGTATGGGGAGGCGGGCAAGGGCAAGTGGAACCTTGACCTGGAGGGTGTCGACCCGGTCCTGAGCCTTCTCGACGAGGCCGACGGCGGCGCATCCGCCCGAACCGCCGAAATTCGGATGCCCTGCTTCGAGGCGCCCTCCGGCGAGGGCTCGGTGGTGACCCGGGGTGTGCCGGTCCGGCGGGTGGCCGGGCACCTGGTCACCACAGTGTTCGACCTGATGCTCGCCCAGTACGGGGTTGGCCGTCCGGGGCTGCCGGGAGACTGGGCCACCGACTACGACGATGCGTCGACCCCGTATACGCCGGCCTGGCAAGAGGAGATCACGAGTGTGCCGGCTGCCGCCTGCATCCGGGTCGCGCGCGAATTTGCCCGCAACGCCGAGGAATCGAAGGGGCGATCCATGATCATCATGGGCGCTGGCATCTGTCAGTGGTTCCACGGTGACGCCACCTACCGCGCGGTGCTCTCGCTGGTGATGCTCACCGGGTGCATGGGGCGTAACGGCGGCGGTTGGGCGCACTACGTCGGTCAGGAAAAGACCCGTCCGATCACCGGGTGGATTTCCCTCGCGAACGGTTTGGACTGGAGCCGACCGCCCCGGACCATGATCGGGACCGGGTATTGGTACATGCACACCGATCAGTGGCGCTCTGATGGGTACTCGGCCGACTCCCTCAAGTCCCCCCTCGCCGAAGGACATTTTGATGGAATGCACACCGCGGACACCCTCGCTCAGTCGAACCGGCTCGGTTGGATGCCGTTTTACCCGCAGTTCGACCGCAACCCGCTTGATCTCGCCGATGAGGCCCAAGCGGCGGTGGATGCGGGGGAGGCGCCAGATACCCCGACCTGGATCGCCAACGCCCTTAAGAACCGGCGGTTGAACCCGGCCATCGACGATGTCGACGCTCCCGAGAATTGGCCGCGCACCCTGGTGCTCTGGCGTTCGAACCTGTTCGGCTCGTCGGCCAAGGGCAACGAGTACTTTCTGCGCAACCTCCTCGGCACCCATAACAACGTGATGGGCACCGACCACGTGAACGCCGCCCGACCCCGGGACGTGAAATGGCACGACGAGGCACCGGAAGGAAAACTCGACTTCCTTGTCTCCGCAGATTTCCGGATGACGTCGACAACACTGTTGTCGGACATCGTATTTCCCGCTGCCACCTGGTACGAAAAGCACGACCTCTCCTCCACCGATATGCACCCCTTCGTGCACGCCTTCAGCCCCGCCATCGACCCGCCGTGGGAGGCGAAAACCGACTTTGACACGTTCCGTCTGCTCGCAGAGGAGTTTTCCCGCCAGGCTAAGACGCATCTCGGCACCCGGCGGGACCTGGTCAGTGTGCCGCTGCAACACGATACGCCGGGGGAGATCGCCCAGCCCGGTGGAGTGGTCCGCGACTGGCGGGACACGGATATCCCGGCGGTACCCGGTCAGAACATGCCGGTTTTCTCGATCGTTGAGCGCGACTACACCGCGATCGCGGAGAAGCTCGCCACGGTCGGACCGCTCGCGGAGGAACGCGGCTTCACCGTCAAGAACATCACCTACCGGATGGAGCACGAAATTGAGCGGCTCGCACAGAGCAACGGGTTGATGCTCGGCGGGGCGGGCAACGGTCGCCCGGCCATCGATACCGATGCGAAATTCGCCCAAGCCATCCTGAGCTTCTCCGGAACGACCAATGGCGAACTTGCCGTGCAAGGCTTCCGCGAACTGGAAGAACAGACCGGCATGAAGCTCGCCGACCTCGCCGAAGGCTCCGAAGAGAAGCGGGTGACCTTCGCGCAAACCCAAGCGGGGCCCGTTCCGGTAATCACATCCCCGGAGTGGTCCGGGTCCGAGACGGGTGGGCGCCGGTATTCCCCGTTTACCATCAACGTCGAGCGGCTGAAGCCCTGGCACACCCTCACCGGTCGGATGCACTTCTTCCTCGACCACGACTGGATGCGCGACCTGGGCGAGGCCCTGCCAATCTACCGACCACCGCTGGATATGCAGCGGCTGTTCGGCGAACCGCGGTTTGGCCCGAATGGAACTTCCGAGATCACGGTGCGTTACCTAACCCCGCACTCGAAGTGGTCGATCCACTCGGAGTACCAGGACAACCTCTTCATGCTGTCGCTGTCCAGAGGAGGTCCGACAGCGTGGATCAGCCCCGCGGATGCTGCGGCGATCTCCGTCTCCGACAACGATTGGATCGAGTGCGTCAACACCAACGGGGTGTATGTGTGCCGAGCCATCGTCAGCCATCGGATGCCCGCGGGTGTCGTTTACGTCTACCACGCCCAAGAGCGCACGATCGATGTGCCGAAGTCCGAGGCGACCGGCCGCCGAGGTGGCATCCACAACTCGGCCACCCGACTGCTCGTCAAACCCACCCACCTCATCGGTGGGTATGCGCAGTTGTCCTACGCGTTCAACTACCTGGGACCCACCGGCAACCAGCGTGACATGGTCACCACAATACGAAAGCGTTCCCAGGAGGTGCGGTACTGATGCGCGTTATGGCTCAAATGGGCATGGTGATGAACCTCGATAAGTGCATCGGCTGCCATACCTGCTCGGTGACCTGCAAACAAGCGTGGACGAACCGCGCCGGCACCGAATACGTCTGGTTCAACAACGTCGAGACCCGGCCGGGACAAGGGTATCCGCGCCGCTACGAAGACCAGGAACGGTGGAAGGGCGGCTGGCAGCTTAACAAGAAGGGCCGACTGGTGCTCACGGGCGGTGGACGGCTGAAAAAGCTGTTCGGACTCTTCGCGAGCCCCGTGCAGCCCGAGTTGAAGGACTACTACGAGCCCTGGACCTATGACTACAAGACCCTGATCGACGCTCCGCTCGGAGACGACTTCCCGGTGGCCCGACCAAAATCGTTGATCACCGGTCGGGACACCAAAATTAGCTGGTCGGCCAACTGGGACGACGACCTCGGCGGCGCCCCGGAGATGGGGCACCTCGACCCCATCGTCGAAAAGGTGCGGCGGGAGTCGGAAGACAAGATCAAGTTCGCCTTTGAACAGACCTTCATGTTCTACCTTCCGCGGATCTGTGAGCACTGCCTCAACCCCTCCTGCATGGCGTCGTGCCCGTCCGGTGCCATCTATAAGCGCGTCGAAGACGGCATCGTGCTCGTCGACCAGGACAAGTGCCGAGGCTGGCGCCAGTGCATCACCGGCTGCCCCTACAAGAAGATCTACTTCAACCACAAGACCGGTAAGGCCGAGAAGTGCACCTTCTGCTATCCGCGGGTGGAAGTCGGTCTTCCCACCGTGTGCTCCGAAACCTGTGTCGGCCGCCTCCGCTACCTCGGTCTGTTCCTCTATGACGCCGACCGGGTCACCGACGCCGCCGCGGTGACGGACGTGACTGACCTGTACGAATCGCAGATGGACGTACTCCTAGACCCCAACGACCCCGAGGTGGCCGCAGCCGCCCTCGACCAGGGCATCCCCGCCGACTGGCTCGACGCAGCGAAGAAGTCGCCGGTATATGCGCTCGCCAAGGTGTACAAAGTGGCGCTGCCGCTGCACCCGGAGTATCGCACCATGCCGATGGTCTGGTACGTGCCGCCGCTGTCTCCCATCGTTGACCTGCTGAGCGAGCAGGGCCACGACGCCGAAGACAGCGGCAATCTCTTCGGCGCCATCGACGCACTCCGCATCCCCGTCGAGTATCTCGCTGAGCTGTTCACCGCCGGCGACACCGACAAGATCACCGAGGTGTTGCGCAAGCTTGCGGCGATGCGTGCCTACATGCGGGCGATCACGATGGAACAGGAACCCGACCCGTCGATTCCGGAAGCCGTGGGGATGTCGCCGGGCTCCATGTACGAGATGTACAGGCTGATGGCGATCGCGAAGTATGACGAGCGTTACGTCATTCCCAAGGCACACGTCGAGCAGGCACACGACCTGGAGGAGATGGGGTGCTCGGTCGATTTTGAGGGTGGTCCGGGCATGTATGAAGACTCGCCGTTCGGTGAGGCGAGCGGCAGGCCAACACCCGTGGCCGTGGAAAACTTCTACGCGCTGAAAGACCGGCAGACGTCCGATACTCCCGCCGGCGAGCAGGCCCTCCGAGGCCGCGTCAATCTACTGAACTGGGACGGCAACGGTAGCCCGACCGGTCTCTTTCCCGAGAAACGCGACCGACCAAGCGCTGCGGCCCCGTCGCCGGGCGATCTGCGCCCGCCCACGGAAAAGGGCGGCTCCCTATGAGGCGCGATCGAGCCGCCGCCGCGCACAGCCTGGCGCAGCGCGTGTTCTATCAGGCCGCGTCCTGGTGTCTGTCGTACCCGGATGCCAAACTCCTGGAACGGTGCGCGTTGATGCGGTCCGCGCTGGCCGAACACGGCCCGGCTGCACCGGATCTCACAGCGTTCATCGGGTACCTCGAGAACACCGCGTTGGGGACCCTGGAGCGTTCCTACGTGGAGACGTTCGACCTGAGCAAGCACCATCCGCTCTATCTCTCGTATTGGACCGACGGCGACACCCGTCGCCGGGGTGACGTGTTGGCTGAGTTCAAGCAGGTATACCGGGGCAGTGACTACCTGACCAACACCCACGGTGAGCTGCCCGACTTCTTACCGCTGGTTCTCGAGTTCGCCGCGTTGGCCGGCCCGATGGCGGGTCGCGATCTGCTCATCCGATACCGGCCCAGTGTCGAAATGCTCCGACTCGCGCTCACCGAGCACAAGTCACCGTACGCCACCGTGGTGGAGGGCATTTGTGCCACCCTTCCCGGCCCATCACCCGCCGATCGACAGGCCGTCCAAACCATGGCGGGCGTCGGCCCACCGGCCGAAAGTGTCGGCCTCGAACCCTACGACCCCCGTCTGCTTCCCCTGAACGGCGGCTCATGATGTGGGACGTGCTGCTCTGGGGCATTCTCCCCTACGTGATGGTGGCGATCCTGATCGGTGGGACCATCTGGCGCTACCGCTATGACCAATTCGGTTGGACCACCCGTTCATCCCAACTCTACGAATCCCGCCTCCTGCGGATCGGATCCCCGATATTTCACTTCGGGCTCCTAGCCGTCATCGCCGGGCATTTCTTCGGCCTGGTGGTCCCCATGTCCTGGACACTCTTTTTCGGGATGAGCCAGGATTTCTATCATCTCAACGCCCTGCTGGTCGGGGGAGTCGCTGGGGTATGCACTCTCGGCGGGATCGTGATCCTGATCTATCGACGACGCAAGACGGGGCCGGTTTTCATGGCCACGACCACCAATGACAAGATCATGTACGTCGTGTTGACAGCTGCGATCGTCCTGGGCCTCTGGACCACTCTCGCCAGCGTCTTCAGCGGTGAGCACGGCCACAACTACAGGGAAACGGTGTCGCCCTGGTTCCGATCCCTGTTCATCCTGCAACCCGATGTCACGGCTATGGCTGCCGCTCCGTTCTCCTTCCACATCCACACCCTCGTCGGCATGTTGTTGTTCACAATCTGGCCCTTCACCCGACTGGTGCACGCTTTCACCGCGCCTCTGCACTACTTGTTCAGGCCCTACATCGTCTACCGGTCCAGGGATCGAGAAGCCGGGCAGGTACGGCCGGCGCGGCGCGGGTGGGCGCCCATCGGCACCAAGGATCGCACTCCCGATAAGCGCTGATCGGAGCAGCGGCGATGGACACACCGATGGGCTCGAGAACCTCTGCACGGCAGAGGGCACACCACAGTAGAGGGACCAACCTCGCCCTCGCGACGCTCGCATCCGTCGTGTGCTTTTGGGCATGGACCAGCGTGTCGCCGCTGGGCATTCGCTACACCGAATCAATGGGCCTCTCCCCGGCCCAGACATCAGTGCTCGTCGCGATGCCTGTGCTTGTCGGATCGATCGGCCGGATCCCGGTGGGCGTGCTCACTGACAGATTCGGCGGACGCATCCTATTCGCACTGGTGCTACTAGCATCCGTCCCTGCTCTGGTGCTCGTCGCGATCGCAGGAACCCTCAACACCTACGTCTTCCTGGTGGCCGCCGCGCTGTTGCTCGGCGTGGCCGGAACCGTTTTTGCCGTGGGAATCCCATTCGTGAGTCACTGGTACCCGCCGAGCCGACGTGGCTTCGCCACCGGCGTGTTCGGGGCAGGGATGGGCGGTACCGCGTTGTCGGCATTCTTCACGCCTCGCCTGGTGGAACGGTTCGGATACGTTCCCACTCACCTCATCCTCGCGGTGCTCCTCATCGTTGTTGCCGTCATCGTGTGGCTCTTCATGGCCGAGTCCCCAGGATTCACGGCCAGCACTGATCCCTTCCTGCCCAAGCTCGCTGCTGCTGCTCGGCTCAGCGTGACCTGGCAGATGAGCTTTCTCTATGCGCTGGTTTTCGGCGGATTCGTCGCCTTTTCCACCTACCTGCCCACCTACCTGCGCCAGATCTACGACTTCGACCTCACTGCCGCCGGAACCCGGACGGCGGGGTTTGCGGTTGCCGCCGTTATCCTCCGCCCCGTCGGAGGGATCCTTGCCGACCGCATCGGGCCGAAACCGGTTGTGATGGGCTCGATCGCAGCCGTTTCAGTTCTCGCCTGGGTGGTGAATCTCCGCCCCGACGGTGAGATCCCTGCCGGCCTGACTTTCGTCGCAATGGCCTCGGCTCTCGGCCTCGGCGCCGGAGGAGTTTTCGCCTGGATCGGACGAAACGCACCGCCCGCCAGGGTGGGTGCGGTCAGCGGCATCGTCAGCGCGGCCGGCGGGCTGGGAGGGTACTTTCCGCCGCTGGTGATGGGGGCCACCTACAACGCTGCGGAAAACAGCTACGCCATCGGACTACTCCTCCTAGCCGGTACTGCTCTGGTCGCCCTGGTCTTCACGATGCTTTCTGTGAAAGACAAGACGCCTGTCACCACGAATCAGTGATGCCTGCGTCGACATGAACGAGACGACGCCCGTCTCAGCCACAATCGGACGGTCGCGGCGCATGGATAGAGATGGGGGAGGCGCGCGTGCCGTGGGATCTAGGGACTAACCACGATCGTGCCGATGACGGGAAGCGATCTGTGCCAAATTCTTGTTTTTCAAGTTTGGGTGAACTCGGAGGAGACCTTCTCAAGGCTCCGACCGATCAGGCTGAGGAGACTCTGGCGCAGCAGTTAGCGCACATCGCGTTCTCCGGCAAACTCGAATCGGCAGACCAGATCGAATTGACGGTCGTAGGCCATCCAGGTGGTGGGTTCAGTTTTGATAGCGCCCGGGTGCATGCGCGAGCAAACGAACTCCTTTGGCGTGGTCCCGTTATAGGCGTCGAAGATTCTGACGACGAGTCCGTTCGCATGACTAGCACTTACTCGGCTCGAGCCACGGACGCAGACGGCTAACGCGCTTCCTGCGAAGGGCGTCGCGGGCGGCGCTGCGCGCGCCGGCCGCCGCAGTTCCTCCGCGGTCCATAGAACAGGAGTCCATCGGCCGGGCGTCGGCTATTGGCTAGAGCCAGGCGGCCAGTTCGTCGGCGAGGGTGGGACGCGATCGGGCGAGTAATCCGCGCATTGTCGACTCTGGAACGACGAGTTCGATCGCGATATCTGCGTAGCTGCAGCCGGCGAACTCACGCATGAGCCAGGCCCGTTCTTGATCCAGGGGGAAGCTAGCCAACGCTAGACAGTGCGCCGTTTTGAAGTAGAAGCTGCACTACGTCTAAGGGACTACTTTCGACTGTGCCGGGGTGTCGAAGGACAGCGTTCCCGGATCTCGTAGGGTCGTCCGCAGGCGGACAGGGGACACGGCACATCACGTACGCCTGTCCTTGGTCAGTCCAGCGACATAGACTGATTGTTCGTTCGAGAGGGAGAGCCATGAAAATCAACGACGACGCTGATGGTGAGTACACCGATTCCGAGGCAGCGGCCGGCACGCCGGAAATTGACGCCGACGAGACGCAGGCAGAGGGCGAGTACACCGATAGCGATACTCCTAACGAGAACCCGCCGGCAACGGACACCACCTCACTCTGACCTCAGGTCGCGCTTTGCCGAGGGCAGCGCGTGTAGGTTAGCTCTCCGGCAGTCCCAGAACCGGTCGGCGGTGTGACCAGAAACGAACCAGATAGCTCGCTGTGTGACCAGAATGAGCCCGTATTCGTCCGTGCCAGCGCGTACACTAGACCCATGAAAACCGCGGAAATCCGCGGGATTCCGGCCCAGTTGTGGGTGGACGAAGAGCTCGAGACGGCTATCGTTTGTTCTTGGTTCGAGTCCAGGTACCCCAGCAGTAGCAACCCCCGGTCAAGCGGGGGTTTTGTTGTTAACATAATCACATTCTCGGCAGAGTATCTGGCCACAGTGCTGTTGTAGACAACAAATTCATTTAGAACGAGCGCACGCGAAAGCCCTGTTGAGAGACGTTTAGGGCCGATCCGTGGTGTCGAAATTCGCGTGGCTTGCCGTCATGCACGGATTGAGCGCAGGTAGGTATCCCTGCATCCTCTAAGTCGGCGACGGGGGAGCGGCGAGCAAGCACCGGGCCGTCGTCCTCCGTGCGAGTGAGAGCTGTGCCGAGCAGATCGGACAGCTGCTAGAAGGACTCGACAGAATGGGGAACGCCGCCTGCGAAATATAGTCTGTCGACAAGCCAGCCCTTGAGCGTCTCGTAGCCCTACGGATGCGAGATGGTGAGATGAATTTTGACAGTCGGATTAGTCGCACTGCTGCGGCCGAGCCGAGAGGTATCTCGTAACGTGGGGCCCGACGCCCAGCGGGCTGCGCCTTAGTCGAAGACGCGCCATTCGCGCACGAACTCATCGACGGTCTTGGTTTCGAGGTCGCGGCGCACAGTCTCCAACAAGAAGTGGGGTTCGCCGATGTCAGCGGCAGTGCGTAGAACCTCGGCTCCGCTCGCGCGCCGGCGGATGACTAGGTCGGCGTCGATCTCGACGTCACCCGATGCTGCGCGGATCAGTGCCCATGCCCGACGAAGCAGGCGTCGAGTGCGCGTGCCTGATGGCTCCTCGAGGTCTGCGATCAGGTAGTTTGACGCGCGATCCATTCCCTTATCTTGTCGTATCGCCAAGCGCCGGCGCACGTCCCCGAACCGTTAGAAAAGACATTCCTATAGATAAGCCGGCGGGTACCTCGTGCCCCACTGCGGATCATTGAACGCACCGGCGAATGCCGGCAGGGGCGACCGGCTACAGCACGTCCTCGCCCGCAGCGAAGGTGTGGTCGGGGTCTTCGAACTGCATGTCGTGGCGCACGTCAGGGAGACGTCTTCACGTTTCCTGTGGCTCGTATTCATCGGTATTTGGTTTCTAGGCCACTGGTCCAGATCGCCTGCCGCCTGCAGAATTTGAGAGGCCGTGCTTTCGGCCTAGGGCGGCATTCGTGATCTCAATGCTGATTCCGGACCGCTGTATCCACGACCGAGAAATGAACCATGACGACCTTGCACTCGCGCCGCCTGGCACTTTTTGCCCTCTTCGCCCTGCCCGGGCTGGCGATCTCTTCGTGGGTGACTCGGACGCCGGCCATCCGGGATCTGCTGGGCGCGACGACATCGGAGATGGGCTTGATCCTGCTCGGCTTGTCCGCCGGGTCGATGATCGGCATCCTTGCGTCCGGTCCTGCCGTCGCGCGCTGGGGAGCGAGGCCCGTGATGCTCGCGGGCACGATCGGGGTCATCCTGAGCATGCCGACGATCGGCGTCGGGGCAGCTTCATCGTCGGCCACAGCGACGATCATCGGCCTGTTTCTCTTTGGGCTGGGGATGGGGGGCGGGGAAATCGCGATGAACGTCGAGGGCGCCGACATCGAGAAGACCATCGGCCGCCCCGTGCTGCCTGCCCTGCACGGCTTCTTCAGTCTGGGCACTCTCGTCGGTGCCGGTGCGGGCATCGCTTTCACCGCGACCGACGTCCCGGTGTTGTGGCACTTGTCCGCGATCGGGGTCGTCACCGTCGTCGTCATGGGCGCGGCTGCTCCGCGTATCCCGCGCGGAACCGGGCAGGTTCTTCGGGCAGCGGAGCTCACGGCGGCGGCGCCTCGGTTGCCTCTGTGGCGCGACACGCGCCTTCTTCTTATCGCTGCGTTGGTGCTCGCGATGGCGCTCACCGAAGGGACCGCGAGCGACTGGCTCCCCTTAGTCATGGTCGACGGCCACGGTTTCGACGCCACATCGGGGTCTGCCGTGTACACCGGATTCGCCGCCTCCATGACGATCGGCCGCTTCGTCGGTGGGGCGTTCGTCGCCCGTTTTGGCCGTGCACCTGTTCTGCGAGTCGGTGTCCTCAGCGCCGTTGTGGGCATGGCCCTGGTGATCTTCGTCGACAGCCAGGTCGCCGCAGTAGCGGCCGTCGTCCTCTGGGGCCTGGGCGCGTCCTTGGGTTTCCCTTTGGCGTTGTCCGCGGCAGGAGAAGGAGAGGGAGACCCCGCCAGGCGCGTCGCCTTCGCGGCCACGGTCGGATACGTGGCATTGCTCGTCGGGCCGCCCCTCATCGGGTTCGTTGGCGAACACTCCAGTCTCAGGACGGCACTGATCGCCCCGCTCGTCCTAGTGGCGGCCGCTGCATTCATCACCCCTGTCGTCAGGCCTCCCGAGGCTTTGACCGATCGTGCTGGGTCGCCTTTGCCAGTGCGTGCGGCGCTTCGCTGACCCGGAACGGTTGAAGCGGACTGTCACGCCCGGGCGTCGAACCGGCGGCGATAGCTCGACGGCGTGCTGCCGAACGCGGCGGCGAAGTTCTGGCGCAGGGTAACGGGGTTGCCGAATCCGCACGACGCGGCGATCTGATCGACCGAGAGTTCCGACGTCTCGAGAAGCCGTCTGGCTTCATCGAGTCGGCGAGACCTTACCCACGCGGCCGGTGTCGCCCCCGTGGCGTTGCGGAAAGTCCGTACGAAGGTGCGGCGGCTCATGTGCGCCGCGGCCGCGAGGCGGTCAACGCCGAGATCCTCCCCAAGATTTTCCAGGGCCCAGGTCGATGCGACGGCGATGGGGTCGGCTGCGGCTTGGTGCGCCAGGGGCCGCTCGATGTACTGCGCCTGCCCGCCCTCCCGATGTGGTGCGACGACCAAGCTTCGCGCGACCCGGTTCGCCGCTTCGGCGCCGAGGCGCGTCCGGACTACATGCAGGCACGCGTCGATACCGGAAGCGGTACCCGCCGACGTCATCACGTCGCCGTGATCGAGATACAGCACGTCCGCGTCTACGGTGACGCCCGGATGTCTCCGGGCCAGGTCGCCGGCGGCGTGCCAGTGCGTCACCGCACTTCGGCCCTCGAGCAGGCCGAGGTCGGCGACGGCGATCGCCCCGAGGCACAGCCCGACGATCGTCGATCCGCGACCGTGGGCACTGAGAAGCGTTGCCCGGAATGCAGGCCGGATCTTCCGGCCGTCGTCGATCCATGAGGGGACGACGACCAAGTCGGCGTCAAGGACAGCGTCAAGACCCATAACCCGGCCCAAGGTGTACCCCTCGGCAGTGCGGATCGAGCCCGCGCGGTCGGAGAACAGAACTGTTTCCCACTGGGCCAGCCCCTGCCGACTCACCTCATCGAAGACCATCTGCGGCACCGAAAGATGAAACATCGGGACACCATCGAATGCGTAGATCGCGATCTTCACAGAAACCCTTTCTCTGGCCTGATGCCATCGTAATACTGCACACGGGCCAGTCGCGGAGACGGCGACAAGACCGGTAGCGTGGAGACGTGCCCCATCCAGTTATTACCCCAACACCCACTTCCGCTGACAGAGTCACCGCCAAGGCCGTGTTCATCGATTTCGATGGGACATTCGCTGATCGAGGAGTCATCCCACCCGCTCACGTAGAAGCCGTTCGTCGAGCGCGGTCCAACGGCCACAAGATATTCCTGTGCACGGGCCGACCGAAATCGATGCTCGCTCGCAACGTGCAGGCCGTCGGATTCGACGGCCTTGTCGCTGCTGCTGGCGGCTATATTGAGGTTGACGAGCAGGTCTGGTCTGACCAGCGGTTTTCGGCTGACCTAGCAGCGAGAACGATCTCCGTCCTCGAGAAATACGACGTCACCTACGTCCTCGAAGCACCCACCGCGATCTTCGGGCCGCCCGGAAGTCGCGAGCGGATACACGGGATTCTCTTTGGAGCCTTTCCCGGCGATGGCCAGGGGCCGAGCGACATCCTCGCGTCACTTCAGATACCTAACGACCTCAACGATTGTTCGTTCGGTAAAGTCACAATTTTCGACTCCAGAGTGCCGGTTCCCGTCCTCGCGGAAGAGATCGGCATCGATATCGCGGCACTTCCGAGTTCCATCACGGGGTTGAAGGATAGGGCGGGTGAGCTGTACATCCCCGGCGTTGACAAATCGGTCGGTATCGCCGCTGTCATCGCTCGATTCGGAATCGACCAAAGCGACGTCGTTGCCATCGGGGATGGGACCAACGACCTTGAGATGCTCGCCTTCGCTGGTACTGCTGTCGCCGTTGAAGGATCCCCGAAAGCGTTGCTCCGGCTGGCCGACCTGGTCATCCCAGGCCCTGACCGTGAAGGAATAGTCTTCGGCTTCGATGCTCTAGGCCTGACACGTCCAGAAATTCGACCAGTGCGTCCCGACGTGGAAGAGCCTGAGCGCGTCTGGTAGAGGTATCCAGGCCGTCTCCACGTCAGACCGAACACCCCCACGTGAACCGGCTTTTACCATTGATAGGCGAGGAATTTTCCCTCTATGGTTACCCGGACTCGATCGCCGTCGGGGTGAGCAACGCGGCCGAGTTCGACATTGCAATTGATCGCGCTCATGATCCCGTCACCGAATTCCTCGTGAATGAGTTCTTTGAGTGCGGGGCCGTAGACCTGGAGGAGCTCGTGGAACCGGTAGATCGTTGGATCGCTCCTTAGCGAGTCGTCTGCTGTGCGGGAGGGCTGACGCTGCATCGCTGTGACGGCGTCGTCGTCCAAACCCAGCAGCTCGCCAAGCGCACGTGCCTGGTCGGCCGGAATCGGGTGGAAGCCGAGAATCGCGGCCGCGGTCCACACCGGTGGGCGGGAGATAGCCGACGCGAGGTCCTCCCAGGTGAGCCCGATTTTGATGCGCAGTTGGTTCGCCAGCTCTCCCGCCTCACCCTTCTCCATGCGTTACCTCGCCGTCGTTATAGTCGTTGCCACGGGAGAACTCGACGAAGGTGCAATCGGTTTCTCCTACGGCCCACGCATCGTGTTCGGGCGGGAGCAGCATCACGTCTCCGGTGGAGAACTCGGCATGCTCACCGTCTCTCATCTCGACGGCAAGGGTTCCGGCGGTAACGAGGGCTACGTGTGGCAGCACGCACAGATCGGTGCCCGCATATTCCTTGAGGTCCGCGGACCAGCGCGCGCCAACGTGGAACGTGATTTGCGTGACCTCCACACCATTCAGGCTCGCCGTTCGCTTAGCGATGCGCCCGTGGACGCCGGAGGACGCGGTCAGGTCAGCCGCACGGCGCCTCGGGATAGCGCCCACCCGCACAGCCCTCCGATCCGAGATGCGCCGCCAGATCAGGGAGCACATCGCCGATCCAGATTTCAATGCGCTCACGCTGGCCGCGAACAATCACATCTCGGTGAGGACTCTGCAGATGAAATTCGCGGCAGCGGGCACGACTCCAGCAGCCACGATCCGGGCGGTACGCCTCGAATTCGCGCGCCACCTCATAGACCGCGGTAACACCGTGCCACGCGCAACGTTCGACAGAGGATGCCGACAGCCCAGTGCGTTCGCCCGCGCCTTCCGGCGCCAGTACGGCACACCACCCTCCCGGCACTCCTCCTTGCACGCACCTGACGAAAGCTAGTCGAGGAGCGGCTCGCGAGTCTGAGGCGCCCCACCTGTGACACCTCAGACGATCACCAGATTGAGCACGTCTGCGGGTAGTACAGTCCACAGCCACTGGTGTGGGGGCATTCGTATCGAACGGAAGACGCAAATGCGTCCGTTTGACAAGCCGTGGCGGCGTCCGGGGCAGTATCCGGTGGTCATACCGCGAAGGACCCTGATAGTGGACGCTTAGCAAGTACGGAGGCGAGACTTTCGGGTTCGTGAACTCAGAGTGCGGCTGCTCGCTGGGCGCCGAGGACGGCGGAGCTGCCGAGGTTGTCCTTCGGCAGCACGGAACCGTCTGCGATCGCATCGGTCCAGGCCTGGGCGGTGGCGACCGCGGCGAAGTTCGAGTTCAACAGCGCCATGAGGGTCGTGTGCACGGTTTTCGCGTCGGAGAAGCCCGCATCGTTGGCGATGTTGATGGATCCGGTCGCGTCCGAGAGGACCTCGGCGGTCAGCCCGTGGGTCTCGGACTCGGCGGCCGAGGCGATGATGCAGTTGTTGGTCATGTAGCCCACCAGGGTGATCGTGTCGACCTCGTGCTCCCGCAGCCAGTCGAGAACATCCGTGCCGGCGAAGACCGTGCCGAATTGCTTCGTCACGGACTTCCACCCGGGGCTCTGGCGGTTCGCAATCTCGGGATGCAGCGCGAAACCGGCCATCGTCGGGTTGAAGACAGGTGCCTCATCTCCAGCGCTGTGCTGGATGACAGCGATCGGAATTCCTGCGGACGTGGCCGCGTCGATGGCGGCGGTGATCTTCGGCAAGGAGTCCTGGTGAGCCGGGTACTTGATCTCCAGCGGTCCGCTGAAATACTCCTGCTGCACGTCAACGAGGATCAGTGCGCGACGGGGTGTGTTCATAGTCATTAGGTCCAGACGTTCGGGCAGCGTTAACTGCGTTTCCTCTATGATCCCGTGCTCCCTCACGGCACACCATTGGCTCACATGACGCAATGCGATGACTTTAGGCCAGTTGAGACGGGACCGATATCTCACCACTTTTGCGTTGGAAAGTGTGATCTCCAAACGTTTGGGCTGCTCCAGTTGACGTAGAGTGCTTGTTGACTCTACAAGACGTAGAGTGCTTGGAGTGCGTAAGTCGCGCACTTATCGGTAACCCGGAGGAGACCCCATGCAGACCCAGTTCACGATCGCCGGGATGCATTGTGCTCATTGTGAGGGTCGGATTCAGCGTGAGGTCGGCGCAATCGAGGGTGTCTCAGAGGTGTCATCGGACTACCGCACGGGAATTGTCATCGTCACGAGCGCCAAGACTGTACCGACAGTGGCATTCGCTGCCGCGGTGGACGAGGCAGGCTACGACCTCCTCGATGTCTGACACGCGCGCAACTCCCACGTCCCCTATCTCACGCGACTGGTGGATGGCCGCGGCCGCATTGGTGTCTCTCGCCGTGGTGGTAGTGGTTGTCGTCAACAGGGGGGACTCCGGTTACGCAGCACTGAACCGCGGCTATCCAGGCCTCGAAACGTCAGTGACCAGTGCCGTCCTGCGTTTTGTCGTCGACCTTGCCGGTGCCCTGTGTATTGGCTCGCTCGCCGTGGTGACGCTGGTCGTTCCGCGGTCGGGGAAACAACGGATGTTCATCCGAAACGGGGCCGACCTCGTCATTGTGCGCTGGAGCGCACTGGTCTGGACCGTCGGCGCGGCTGCGCTCATCGCCGTGGATGCCGCAGACGCTAGTGGCGCCCCGCTGTCCAGGCTCTTGGAACCCGGCGCTCTGCCGTACTTGGTGCAGGCCTCGTACCTACCCGGCGCCTGGATCGTCGTCACCGTGCTTGCATTGACGATTTTCTGTGCCGCGAATTTCGTGCAGACCTGGATGGCGAGCCTGGTCCTGGCCGTGTTAGCCGCGCTGGCGCTGCTCACCCCGGTTCTCGTTACCCAGGTGCTCGTGGGACCCAACCATGACCTCGGCGGCGACGCGGCGATGCTCGGCACGCCCGCCATGGCACTGTGGCTCGGCGCGAGCGTTGGTATGGTGCTGGGCTGGCGGAGTGGCCGCACCAGCTCTCCTCTGGCCGTTGTCCGATTCACAATCTTGTCCTGTTGCTGCGCCGTGACGGTTGCGGCCTCTCAACTGGTGATCGCGGTCTTTGAGCTTGCCGGGTCGTCCCCATTCGCGAGTCCCACCGGCCTGCTCTTCCTTGTGAACTTTGCTATTCTCGCCGCCCTCGCGGTGCTGGGTGCCCGGCAGGTCCGCCGGCAGCTGACCGCGCAGGCGCTGGCAGCCCCCGCGGCAACCGGGGCGGTGCCCGGCCGTCTGATAGCGGCATCTGTACTATTGGTGGTCTCACTCGGCGTCACCGTGATGATGACCCGGATCCCGCCGCCGCAGTACTTTGTGCCTACCTCCATCGAGCAGCTCTTTCTCGGCTTCGAGGTCCCGGAGGCTCCCACCTTCGGCGTGCTGATTACGGCCTGGCGCCTCAATATCCTCTTCGCCGTCATGGCGACAATCGCGGTGACCGCGTATCTTCTGGGTGTGCTGCGACTGCGTCGCCGCAACGACGTGTGGCCCGTCGGCCGCACGATCGCTTGGGTGCTCGGTTGGGTGGTCCTCGTGCTCACTACCTCGTCGGGCCTGGGCCGGTACTCCACGGTCTCGTTCAGCCTGCACATGTTGATGCACATGAGCCTGAATATGCTCGGCCCGCTGCTGCTCGTGCTGGGCGGCGTGGTGACCTTGGCCCTCCGCACCCTAGCCCCCCGCAAACGCAGCGAACCAGCCGGCCCTCATGAATGGCTGACCGGCCTGTTGAACTGGCGGATGACCCGGGCGATGTACGCTCCGCTCTGGGTCTTCATCTCCTTCGTGGGCAGCTATTACCTGATCTACCTCACTCCGATCTTCCAGGAAGCCCTGCGCTACCACTGGTCGCACCAGCTGATGAACCTGCACTTCGTGCTCGGAGGGTACCTCTTCTACAGCCTTGTGATCGGCGTGGACCATCCCCCTCGCCCGCTACCGCACATCGGCAAACTGGGCCTGGTGCTGGCCGCAATGCCCTTCCACGCGTTCTTCGGTGTGGTGATCATGACCCAGACCGACATCATCGCCGAGACCTTCTACCGCTACATCGACGCCCCCTGGATGACCGATCTTGCCGGCGACCAATACCTCGGCGGCGGGATCGCCTGGTCGGCCGGGGAGTTACCGCTCATTGTGGTGGTGATCGCCCTAGTCACGCAGTGGGCAAGACAGGACGCTCGCACGGCGTCCCGCACCGACAGGCATCTGGATACCGGTATGGACGACAGCTTCGACGCTTTCAACGACATGCTGGCCACGCTCGCCCGCCGCGAGGCGGCTCGTCCCACCAGCCCGAACCTCCCCGAAGGATCTGCCCATGAGCGTTGAGTCGCTGAACCGTACCGCCCCTGCCGATGAATACTTGGAACTCGACGTGGGCGGAATGACCTGTTCGGCTTGTGCGAATGCCGTGGAGCGCCGGCTCAACAAGCTGGAAGGCGTCACTGCGTCGGTGAACTTCGCGACCGAACGGGCGCTGGTATCTGGCCTGCCCGCAGCGGAGGCGCAGCTTGCCCTCGACGCCGTGGCCCGGGCCGGGTACAGCGCTGCCGTGCGAAGCGGCGATGACGACGCCTGGTCCCTGCGGGCAACCGAGGTGAAGATCTCGTCGCTCCGGCGTCGCTTGGCCATCTCGGCGCTGCTCACAATCCCGCTGTGCGATCTCACCATTCTGCTGGCGCTGGTGCCCGACTTCAGGTTCGTGGGGTGGCAACTGGTCTGTATCCTCCTCGCGCTCCCTATCGTCACTTGGGCAGCGTGGCCGTTTCACAAGGCCACCCTGCGCAACCTGCGGCACGGCTCGGTGAGCATGGACACTCTCGTCTCTCTCGGAACTGTGGTCTCGTTCGGCTGGGCGGTCTATTGCATGGTATTCGCGCCCAGTACCGAACCGGGCTACTGGTTGGGCTTTGGTGTGACCCCAGCAGGCGCCGACTCGATCTACCTCGATGTGGCTGCCGGCATGGTCACCTTCCAGCTCGGCGGGCGATACTTCGAAACACGCTCGCGCCGGCGCGCCGGAGACGTGCTCAATGCCATTAGCAACCTTGCCGTTCGGCAGGCTCGGATTGTTGGTGAGAGCGGTGACGAACAACTCATCGCTACTGCACAGCTGCGGGTCGGCGACACCCTGGTCGTGCTGCCAGGTGAACGACTGCCCGCCGACGGCATCGTGACTGACGGAAGGTCCACCCTGGACACGAGTGCTATGACCGGCGAGTCCGCGCCTGCCGAAGTCGGCCCCGGCGACAGTGTGATCGGTGGCACCGTGAATGTGAGCGGGCGGCTCCGCATTCGTGCCGTGGCTGTGGGAACGCGCACCCGGCTTGCGCAAATGGCGGCGCTCACCGACGACGCTCAGCGTCGCAAGGCCCGTTCCCAGACCTTTGCTGACCAGGTGTCGTCGATCTTCGTTCCTATCGTGATAGCGCTGGCCGTGGTGGTCACCGTGGCTTGGCTCTGGTCCGGAGCCGATGCTTCCACGTCCGTCGGTAATGGAATTGCCGTGCTCATCATCGCGTGCCCGTGCGCGTTGGGTCTCGCCACCCCCACCGCGCTCATGGTGGGAGTAGGCCGCGGCGGCCAGCTCGGTGTGCTGATCAAAGGGCAGGATGCCCTCGAGGCCAGCGGCGTCATCGACACCGTGGTCTTCGATAAAACCGGTACGGTCACCACTGGCGACATGCAGGTTGTAGCCGTCGTGCCGCTCGGCTCCCACGACCGCCCGTCGGTACTGCGGGCCGCCAGCGCGATCGAAGCGGCCTCCGAGCACGCAATCGCCCAAGCAATCGTGGGCTTGGCCCGAGACGAGCTGGCCGAGATTGCTCCGGTACAGAACTTCACTGCGCTGACCGGTCTCGGTGCAAAAGGAACAGTCGACGGCACGGTGGTTCTCATCGGCAACCAACGTTTCATGACAGACCAGGGCGTGGTGATTCTTGGTGAGGGCAATGATGAGTTGACGAACGCCCTTCAGTCCAGTTCCACCGTTGTTGTTGTCGCCGTAGACGGCGCCGCCATCGGCATCATCGCCCTCTCCGACACGATCAAACCCTCGGCCGCGCCCGCTATCGCCGCGTTGCAGAAGCTGGGTTTGCACACGGTGTTGCTCACGGGCGACACCGTCGTGGTGGCAACGGCCGTGGGCGGTGAGATCGGAATCGACGAGGTCATCGGCGGTGTGTTACCCACCGATAAAGCCGCAGTGATCGAACGCCTGCAGCAGTCCGGCCATCGTGTGGCGATGGTGGGTGACGGTATCAACGACGCCGCCGCGCTGGCGACGGCAGATCTGGGCCTGGCGATGGTGCGCGGCGCAGACATCGCCATGAAGGCCGCAGACATCATCCTCGTGCGGGAGGACCTGCGGGTGGTGGTCGACGCCGTGCTGCTAGCCCGACGCACGCTTCGCACCATTCGGGGCAACCTGGTGTGGGCATTCGGCTACAACATAGCCGCCATCCCGTTGGCCGCGACGGGGCTGCTGAACCCACTCATCGCGGCGGCGGCAATGGCGGCATCGTCGGTGTTCGTGATCTCCAATAGCCTGCGCCTGCGCAACTTCGAACCCGGAGACCATGTCGGCTAGTGCGTAGAGCGGCGTCAGATGTCGACAAGAGCGGCGTACCGGCGTGCTCGAGCGGCTCCCACGCTGCCACGGGGCGGGCGGGCCGCGACTCTGCGGGCGCGCAGCAGCATCGAATCGTCGCCGAGAAGCTCCCCGACCTTCAGCAGAGCGTTGGCCGTGTGTACCGCCCCCACCCGGCGGGCCGCAGCATCGTCGGCGATGAGTTCGACAAGAAGGCGAGTGGTCTCCTCGAGGCGGCGCGCGCCCGGGATCATCGGCAGGCACATGCGGTTAAGCTGAGCCAGCTGCGAGATGCGACCGTGCCGTTGTACCAAGTGTGTTCTTTCATGCTCGACGATGGCACGAAACTGTCCCCGGCTGAGTTCGCTTTCCAGTCGCGACGAGACCAGAACTCCGCCGTCGGCCCCGGGCGTGCAAAGGGCAACTGGTAGCGCGGACGGCACGATCGTCACGCGTACGCCGTGCATATACAGGTTGCGGCAGTCGGAGGCCGCTGACAGCAGGGTGAACTGAGCGTGCAGCCGCCGCTCGGCGTCGGCGAGGGGCTCCGCCGTAGCCATGACCAACGCGACGAGCGCGCCCACCCCGGCGAGCCCGACCCAGCCGAGTAAAACCAGGGAAGTGGGGATCAGCCATGAATTTGAGCTGCTGGGAGCGCCGGCCATCGCCATGATCGCGCTGATGGTGATGGTCAGACTGGCGACGATACAGGCCAAGCCGCCCAAAAACACTGAGTACCACGCTAGGAGCGCCAAGCGAGGGCTGCCTGTGGTCACGCGCTCGGACACGAGCAGATACGGCGCCCCGCCGATGAGGAGGAATGCCGTCGCGGCGAGGGTGAGCACAACGACGATCGTCACGACGTGTCCGTTACTCTTCCGGGCCGAGAGCGCGCCTGAGGAGATCGGCGTCTTGAGACCCCAATGAACCGGCAAAGCGCAACAGGGCCGCGCTGCGGTCGCTGCTGGAGTGAAGCGCAGACTCCATGGCATCCGCGACGAAGGTGGGTTCGGAATGTGTCGCTGCAAAGACGGCGCCGCTGGCTCCGAGTGGGGACTTGGTCACCACGCCCTTGGTGCTGAGCCTGTCTAGCACGGTGAGGATCGTGGTGAGCGCCGGGGTGGGGCCCTCAGTCGGGAAGGAGTCGCAGATGGTTCTCGCCGATAGCGGAACGCTCGAGTTCCAGAGGACGCGCATAACTATGCCCTCAAGTTCGCCTCTGTTGCGTCGCACCTGTCTACCCAAACCTTCCCTCTATTGTCATTTTACAGGGCGTGACCGAGCGGGGTGGAAGGCATCGGCCCCGAGATCACTTCACACGTTCATCAGAAAGAGCATCACGCCCATTCCCGCCGCCATGACCGTGTGGCACAACGAGTGAAGGCGGTGCCCTCGCACGCCCAAGAACCGGCACAGCCACCACAGCGTTGCCGCACCGGAGGCGACGATGAACACCACGTTGACGACGTCTGCCCAGACTGGCGTGGCGGAGATCATCGCGCCGGCACCTCCACCGTGGTGGCTGGCGTGGGCCGAGCTGCTCTCGCCTCCCATGACTCCAGCCATGAGTAGCGGCATCGCCGCCAGCATCCAGATCATGGCCGCATCCATGACGATATGACTGACGAGATCCACTTTGCCGGCGAGCGGCTTCGTTCTGCCGAAAAGCGGGAACAACGAGAGGGTGAAAACTCCGAACAGCGCAACCTGCGCCCACGTAACCGCATCTATGACGTACACCCAGACCATCACGATCATCGCGATGCTCATCAAACCGTGATTGAGATGGATCAACCCCATGTCCGTCAGCCCCTCATACCGTGAGCGGGATGCAATCCGATGCTGGACGAGAACCCTCAAGCAAACGACGGCGGTGAACAAGAAGGCGATTGTCAGGATGAAGTCCCACGGAGATCCGATCATGCACCCACCCTACCTCTACATCTTGTAGAGTCTGAGTCTGAGTCTGAGATCGAGAGAAAGAGGTCGGCATGACCGCCATTGACCGACCGGCCAGGCCCGGGACGCCGTACGCGCCAATCAAGAGACGCGGCACCAATTGGTATGCCGCATTCTGGCGGTGGCACTTTTACGGATCGATCATCGTGATTCCCGTCCTGTTCCTGCTCGCTGTGTCTGGTATGACGTACATGTTCCGGAGTCAGGTCGACGCGTTCACCCACCCCGGTGTGCTTACTGTCACTCAGCCTCAGGGTACGGTGCGCGTGCCCCTCTCTGCCCAGGAATCCGTCGTCCGCGCCGCGTTCCCCGATCGAACGGTTCTCTCCCTTGTCGACGCCACGGGCGATCGGTCCACGATTTTCGTGACGGAATTGGTGGACGGCAGCAGTAGCAACGTTTACGTCGACCCCTACACCGCTACAGTCACCGGGGACCTGACATCGGACCAACTTGTTTCCGACTGGGCAGAGCGGGTGCACGGAGACTTGCTACTGGGCGACGAGGGGATCGGCGACCGCATCGTCGAACTGGGGGCAAGCTGGGCCATTGTCCTGAGTATTAGCGGGTTCATTATCTTCTTCCTCGGCCGACGGCCACGAAAAGCAGGAAGAAACAAGAACGTCACGGGTTCACGAATTCGGGGAATGCATGCCATCGCTGGTGTGCCCGTGGGCCTGGGCATCCTGATGCTGGTCGTCTCGGGACTGCCCTGGACTGGAGTCTGGGGAACGCTAGCGCAGCAGGTCGCAACGGACACCTCCGCTTCTCTGTGGGGCGAGGATCCCGGGGCAGACTCGACGATTCGCGACCTGATGGAGAAGACAAACGGAACCTCCGCGGAGGCGGGCTGGGCGATTGGTAACGGCCCACTCGGCGCCAGCGCTGGTGGCGGCACGCCGATCTCGATCGATATCGCGGTCGCCGCGGCGACCGCTGCCGGCGCCCCCGAGCCCTATTCCGTCATGTATCCCGATGGTGACACGGGAGTGTTCAGCGTGACAGGTGGTCAGTGGGACAACAACGGAAACGCCGCTGAATCCGATGTGACCCAAGAGCAGACCGTGCACGTCGATCAGTACTCCGGTGCGATAGCAGCTCGCTACGGCTACGACGACTACAGTGCGGTGGCCAAGGTCGTATCCCAAGGGATCGCTGTGCACGAGGGGCGACGCTTTGGGGCCGTCAACATGATCGCAACAACCTTGTTCTGTCTGGCGGTGATCTTCATGTGCGTGTCGGGGCCGATCATGTGGTGGACTCGGCGTGGCACGGCTTCCGGGACTGCGGCTCCCCGTGCCAAGCTGCCAGTGTGGGGTCACCGGGTCTTGCTCGTGGCAATGACGGCCCTCGGCATCTTCCTGCCGATGTTCGGGCTGTCGCTGCTGATCGTCCTCGCGCTGGACCAGCTGCTGATCCGCAGGGTGCCCCGGTTGCGCCGTTTCTTCAGAACGGCGTAACCGAGTCGCCCACGCGAGTCAGATCGACAGCGCTGTCAGTGGGTTACTTCAGACCCCAGAAGGCATCTTCAGCGGGGCCGTCTTCGGAGAACAGGTGCACCTCAACGATCTTGCCGCTCCGGACCGTGAGCAGATCGATGCCGGCCATGTCCATGGTTGCTCCGGCACTGTTCCCTGAGAACCGCACCGGCACGGCGACCAGGTCCCCATTGACCATCGGGGCACCGGCGACGGCGAGCTGAAAACTGCCTGCGCTGGCTTCCATCATTCCGCCGAGAAGGGCGCCGACCCCGCCCACGCCATGGTGGTCTCCCGAGAACTGGTGATCGCCGGGCTGGTGCCAGAGGACGTCGTCGCTGAACTGGGCCATCACGGTGGGGATATCGCCGCGGCCGAGGGCGGCGAAATAGGTCTCAGCAACGGCTGCGGGGGTGGGCTCGGTCATTTTGGTGGCTCCTTCGTCGGTGTGTTCACCCATAGTCACAGATGGTAACTTGTTACCTCAACGTAACTAAGGAGATGCATGTCGAACGAAGCCCCGGTATGGAACGTCATGTTGGCTACCTGCCCCTCCCGAACCTCGTTGGCGAAGATCGCCAACAAGTGGACCGCGATGATCGTCATCACGCTCAGCGACGGCCCGGCCCGGTTCGGTGCCATCCGCGAGAGCGTCGGGGGCATCAGCGGCAAGGTGCTCTCGGGAACGCTTCGCGACCTGGAACGGGACGGGGTCCTCACCAGGACCGCGTACGACGAGATGCCACCTCGAGTGGAATACGAACTCACGTCGTTGGGGCGCACGCTACGCGAGCCTCTGACCGCCTTGGGCATCTGGGCGGAGCAGCACATCGAAGCGGTTCTGGACGCCCGAGACGCTTACGATCAACGGCCGACGGACAGGTGACGCAACCGGCGTCCACGTGAAGTCCTGGTGTCCGCTACGCGCTCGCGGGTTCGGTCACACAGGACGCGGGCAGCGGGACGGCGCCTTCAGCGTCGATCAGAGGCACTGTGGCCGCCCAGGTGTTCATCGCCTCCAACACGGGGCGCAGCGCCTCACCTGACGCCGTCAGCTCGTAGACCACACGAGGAGGAATCTCGGCGTACACGGTCCTGGTCACCAATCCATAGGTCTCAAATCGTCGAAGCCGGTTCGTGAGAGTGTGGGCACTGATGCCAGTCAGTGCATCGCGCAGCTCAGTGAACCTCGCCGGCCCGGTCAGCAGCTCTCTGATGATGAGCGTCGCCCAGGGGCCATCAAGCAGGGTCAGGAATCGAGCAATGCCGCATTCTGGCCAGGGCGCACCGGAAAATGTCATATTTTGAGGCTACTCCATTAGTGCAGTTGACGTAACTGGTGCATCGCGTGCACTAATGGTTCCCATGACCTATCTCATTCACGGCGCCACGGGCGCCCAAGGCGGCCCCGTCGTCGCAGCCCTCCGCAAAGCCGGCAAGAACGTCACAGCCGCGGTTCGCAACCCATCCAACTATGAGGGCGACGCCGTCGCCGTCGATTTCAGTTCGGTCGAGTCCCTGGAAGAGGCCTACCGCGGAGTCGAGGGCCTCTTCGTGCACCTGCCGATCGGGACTGCCGAACAGCAACTCGCCCACGCGCGGACCATCGTTGAGGCCGTCACGCGCGCCCAGCCCGCACGGGTGGTCGCCTCTACCAGCGGGTACCGCGTGAACACGACCGAGGCGGGGGAGGACGCCGCGTCGGTTCTCGTGAGGGGACTCATGGCGAGCGGTGTGTCAGTAGCCATCGTTGAACCCCGGCTCTACCTAGAGAACCTCCTTCTGCCTACAGTGACTGGACCCACCCGTGAAGAGGGAATGCTGCGTTATCCGATCCGTGACGACTACCGTGTGTCGTGGAGTTCGCACTTGGACATCGCCGACGTGGTGGTTCGACTCTTCGATCAGCCCGAGGTCACCGGTGTGGTCGCGGTCGGAGCTCTTCCCGGTCTTCTTGGGGACGACTTGGCAACGGGTTTCGGAACGTATCTTGACCGGAGCGTGAGCTTTGAGGCGCAGGATCCAGACGACTTCGGTGCCCTCATAACGCCGTTGTTCGGCAAAGCCGGGGCCGACCCGGTTGTTGCGTCCTACCACTGGAGGCTCACTCAGACCGGTGAGGAGATCGAAATGGGAAATAGTGCACAGCAACGTCTCGGTATCGAACCGCGCTCCATCGAGCAGTGGCTTCGAGACGTCCGAGCCTGACCTGGATCTGATCACCGGGTTGCTAACCGTCCCTGAATCACCTTGTAGGTAGAGCCAGTCCGCGAGGACTGGCTCTACCGCTTTATCTACCCGCGAATCACCGCCCTCAGTGGGTGGGCATGCCGTAGTGGTCGGCGATCAGTTCCACCGTGCGGGACTGGGCACGGCGCGAGTATCCCGAAACCACCAGCATCACCTCGTCGACACCGGTTTGTGCCTGAAGCTCTTCCAGGCCTGCGGCCACCTGGCCGGCGGTTCCATGAAGAGTCCGATCGGTGTATTCCTCAATGATTTGTCGCTCCTGCACGTTGGCCTGGAAGGCCTCCACTTCCTCGGGAGGAAGCAGCGCGAAGGGCTTACGCTGGAACATCCTCAGCATTGCCATGGCGGTGGACGTCGACTGGCGCCGCGCCTCGGCGGGATTCTCATCAGCAATCGCCCCGATGCTGACCAGGCTGTATGGCTCCGCGAGGAACGAAGACGGCCGGAAGTTCTCGCGGTAGATCCGCATGGCATTCAGGATGTCGGCGCTGCCGAACTGCAGTGCGAAGGCATAGGGCCGACCGAGGCGGGCGGCAACGTGCGCGGAGTAGGTCGATGATCCCAGAACCCAGATATCAGCGCTGGTCTCCGATCGTGGGACCCGGTTCTGCTCCGCCTGCCACGGGCCCGGCACGGCGGGCACATTACGATAGGGGTGATCCGGCGGAAAGTCATTGCCCAAGAATCCGAGCAGTTCGTCGATTTGCTCGGGGAATTCGTCGTTCGCCGTGTGGTGACGGCGCAGGGCCGCAGCGGTTGCTCCGTCGGTGCCCGGAGCCCGACCGAGGCCGAGATCGATCCGTCCTGGAGCCAGCGCGTCGAGCATGCCGATTTGTTCGGCGACCACCAGGGGCACGTGGTTGGGCAGCATGATCCCGCCTACGCCGAGCCTGATGCGCTCGGTCTCGCCGGTGAGCCGAGCCACCATCAGCTGCGGGGACGAGACGGCGGCACCGGGCATTGCATGATGTTCGGACATCCAGAACCGTTGGTAACCGCGCCGGTCGGCCAGCTGCGCGAGCGAGATCATCTCGTGGAAGGTTTCCTCTACCGGGTGGCCAACCCCGGTGAATGCATTGTCGAGTATCGACAAAACGAAGGGGGCGGTGCCGGAAGGGCTCGGATTGTTCATATACTACCTAACTTGTCACGGAATAATATTGGTTTTGACGTGACAATTCACTCTAAGGTCTCATCACGGCAAAGTGCAACTGATACCGTGAGCGCTATGACAAAGGTTCCATTGCCCCTCGCTCCGGGCACCGCCGAGCATCCGTGCTTGGCGTTGGTCAACAGCATCGTCACCCTCCCGGGCGGGCAGCGGGTCGATGAGCTCAACAGCCCGGAAAGTGCCACCGCGTGGCTCGTCATGCACGCCCTCGCACCCGCCCATACTGGATTGCTGGCCTATTGCCAACTTCAGCTCACGGATCTGAGAGCGAACCTGCGGAACGCGCTGGAGTCGCACACCGAAGGTGTCGCGCCGAATGCCGAAACATTGAGCGGCATCAACCGCGCCCTGACCGCAGTGCCCAGCGCGTCGTTGCTGCGATTCGACCCCGACGCAGGGCTGCTCCGGGTTCCGAGCCATCCAACGAGCCAGCTCGTCGCTCACGCCATGGCCCACATCGCCGAGGATGCCGCTGCGTTGTTGACTGGCCCGGATGCGCATCGCATCGCGCAGTGCGCATCCGCACCCTGTGATCGGTTCATGATTCGAACGCACGCAAGGCGGCAGTGGTGCTCGGAACGCTGCGGCGCCAGGCAGCGGGCCAATCGCGCCTACGCCCGGAAACAGGACCAGTCTCCCGCCGTATGACGGGAGAGGGTCAAGCTCGAACGACGGTGAGCGGCGCCGGTAATCGGGGGCTCGCCTCTGGCGCATCGGGAACGGGACACAGCCTGCGCGTGCGATCGCGGCGAGGTGTTTCGGCCGGGACCACACTCACTGATCGCGAAATGCCGTTCTCAGTGGCTGCACACGCTCATGGCTCGTAACCGCGCATCGACGCCGCGAGGTATCGCCCTGTGACGCTCTCGGGATTCTTCGAGATCTCTTCCGGGCGGCCGGTGGCCACGATGCGGCCACCGGCCGTGCCGCCGCCCGGGCCCATGTCGACCACGTAGTCGGCGTTGGCGATCATGTCGAGGTCGTGCTCGATGATGATCACGGTCGCACCTGTTTTTAGAAGCTGGTCGAGGACGCCAAGGAGCACTCGGGTATCCAGCGGGTGAAGGCCGACCGAAGGTTCGTCAAGGATGAAGAGGGTGCCCGTGTGCTTTCGGCCGAGCTCGGTTGCGAGTTTGAGTCGTTGCGCTTCGCCGCCGGAAAGCGACGGAGTGTCTTCGCCGAGTGTCAGATACCCGAGTCCGAGCGTGACGAGGGTCTGGAGTTTCTTCTTGATACGGGGGCGGTCGGCAAACAATTCGGCAGCGTCCGCGACGGTGGTGGCAAGGATCTCGGGCAGAGTGCGGTCGCCCTGCCGTGTGGCAATTCGGATGTCGTCGGCGTCAGGTCTGTATCGGGTGCCGTTGCAATCGGGGCAGGGGATGTCGATATCGGGAAGGAACTGGACATCGAGCACGACCTGGCCCGTGCCTTCGCATCGCGGGCACTTGAGCGAACCGGTGTTGTACGAGAAGTCGCCCGGCTTCAGGCCGTTGTCGCGCGCTGCGGGGGTGTCTGCGAATGCGCGGCGAAGTTCGTCGAGAACGCCGCTGTATGTTGCCACGGTGGAGCGCACATTAGTGCCGATCGGGGTGGCGTCGACGACATTGGCGCTTGCCAGGCCGGCAGCGTCCAGGCTCCGGACGTGCGAAGGTAACGCACCGCCCCCATGTGCCGCGGCGATGGCGGGGACAAGGCTGTCGAGGACGAGAGTGGTCTTGCCCGAGCCGGACATACCGGTCACTGCGGTGAGCCGACCCTTCGGGATGCTGACGTCGAGGGCGTGGACGGTGTGCATGGCGGATGTGACGAGTCGGATCGTCCCGTCTGCGAATACCTCCTTTTCGCCGGCGCGCGTTCTGGTGATGACGTCGGCGCGTCCGGTGAGGTATTCGCCGATCAGGGAAGCGGGATTGGCGCCGATCTGTGGAATGGTTCCCTGCGCGAGCACCGTTCCGCCCGTCGCGCCAGAGCCTGGTCCGATCTCGATCATCCAGTCTGCTTCACGTAGCACCTGGACGTCGTGATCGACGAGGACGACAGAGTTCCCGTCGTCGAGCAGGTCGCGCATCACTCCGATGAGGCCGTCGATGTTCGCCGGATGCAAGCCGATGGACGGTTCGTCGAGGACGTAGAGGACCCCGGTGGTTTCGTTGCGCACGGCCCGAGCCAGTTGCACCCGCTGGCGTTCTCCGGTGGAGAGCGTTGAGCTGGCACGGTCGAGGGTCAGGTATCCCAGGCCCAGTTGCAGCAGACGTCGGCCCATCTCGGCGAACTGGCCGGCAATGAGCGATGCCATCGGCTGCAGATCGGAGTCGACTGTGCTCGGGATCGTCGATACCCAGGAAAGCACCGTGTCGAGGTCCTTTCCGGCCGCTTCAGCGAGGTTGATGCCGTCGACTTCGCTTCCGAGCGCCTGGTCCGACAGCCGAGTGCCGTGGCACGACGGGCACGCGTGTGCCGTGATGAACCGGTTCACGCGACCGAGTCCAGCTTCGCTGGTCGCATTGTCAATCGCCTCGCGGACGGCCTGCCTGGCGCTGCGGTAGGTGAAGTTCAGGTCGAAGAGCTTTCCCGACTTCGAGGGGACCCGGATCTCCCGCTTCACGGCGGGGCCATCCGTGACCATCCATCGTTCTTTCTCAGTCAAGTCCCGGTACGGTACGTCGATGCGCACGCCGAGTTCGGCCGCGACCTGGGGCATCACGGAAAGTCCGAACATGCCCCACGGAGCTACCGCTCCGCCTTCGATAGTTTTCGAAGAATCGGGGACAAGAGTGTCATCATCGATGTCGCGCACTGTGCCTGTGCCGGTGCAGACGGTGCAGGCGCCGTCTGAGTTGAACGCGAGAGTTTCGGCGCCGGGCGGGTAGAACGAGGCACCGCACTCGGGACAGACCAGGTCCTTATTCGCAGCGACGTCGATGGTGGGAGCAAGGCGATGCCCGTTGGGACACAAGTGGGAACCGAGACGCGAGAACATCACCCGCAGCACATTCAGCAACTCCGTCGATGTACCGAATGTCGACCGAACGCCGGGCACTCCCGGCCGCTGCCGGAGCGCCAAGGCGGCGGGTACATGCTGAACGGAGTCCACCGTTGCACGCGTGGCATGCGACATCCGTCGACGCGTGTACGTCGAAAGCGCCTCGACGTAGCGACGCGAGCCCTCCGCATACAAAACACCGAGCGCGAGCGACGACTTCCCCGAACCGGACACACCCGCGATCGCGACGAGACGGCCGATGGGCACATCCACATCGATGTTCTTGAGATTGTGGACTCGAGCACCACGAACTTTGATCGACGTCGGCTGACTGATGGTCATATCTGTCTCTCTTGGAGCCTTCAGTGTGTCATTTGCAACGTTGGGTTCAGGCAACTCGAGCTTGAACCTACCGCACGGTCGACTCCAGTTCGGTACTGGGCCGAAGAGGCATCATCGCTGCTGGCACGTCGCCGCTGTCGGGTACGCCGAAGCCGGTATCCGCCACAACAGGTGGTGCATAGTCGCGCTCTGTATGTCTACTTGCCGCGGTGATTCGTCAAGGATTGCATTGGGTAACCCGTTACCTCAACGTAACTAGGTGGGTGTGGTGATCACGGAGCGACCGGAGTGGAATGTACTGCTCGCTTTTTGTCCAGGTGAATCGAGCGCGCTGAAATCAGTTGGATCGTCGGGTACCGTCTCCCGCGACTCCTGTGGATAAGAATCGGCCGCGGACTTTGTCAGCGAAGGCCCCGCATCACGAATATCCGCGTCATGAACGTGGCGGGCATACGAATCTTCCGGTCCCAGAAATAGAGTTGGCGAGCTGGCGCCGTAAGGGACGGCTCACGTGCGCCGGAAACGTACGCCCAGATCGGGCCCTGAGGCAGACGGAGTAGGGCTGCCAACCATGCCTCGCGGACACCCCGAATGCTCGCGAGCCGGGGGCGACGCCGCCGGTGAAGCCCGAATCTCTCAACCCTCAGATGGGTCGACTGGGAGATTTACTTCGAACACCCTCTCGGAATAGACAGCGAGTTTTTCCGTACTTTGCGCAAGATGCTCCGCAGCCCGTACCGCATCGGGCAAAGCCAGTGCGTCGCGTCGCATGAGATCGCGGTGCCAGCGGCGGAGTCGATCGAGGCTCTGCTCTTCCTCCTCCAACTCGCCGAAGGTGAACTTCTCTTTCGCGAACTCGCGATCGATCTCCGCATCGAACTTGCCGCAATCAGCGATGAACTCATTCCACTCATCTCTGCGCGCCGCAGCGAAAGCGTCCCGCAGGATTGAAGCGTCAGCTTGGCTTTGGCCGGTGACCTCGAACACTGCAAGGGTTCCCTCGCCCCGCTCCGCAAGTTCGCGAACGGCCGGCACCTGCTCGGTGAAGGCTAGCAAGTTCGGTACCGCCCAAGCACCCGCCGTCGCCGGCACGGCTCCCATCCGTCTGAGTTCCCGCCATATCGCCACACGGTGGCGCGAAGGTTGCGCGGGCACGCGCGGGATGAGAAGGAGCCAGGAAGCGAAGGTAGTGTCAGTCACAAACGCAATGTAACACACGTTACAGGCGTGGTGCTGTGTCTAAAAGGAGAACATCACTGTCGAGATCCCGCTCGGGCCGTGTGGGTGTAGCAGGCATCCGAGGAAAAATTATGGCAAACCGCGCCAGCATTCAGCGGGCTGCCCCCAGCCTCACCACCTGGAGGTCCCATCCGCAGAGTTGCTAACCGCCCACGTGGACGATAGGGCGTTTGCGTGGGTCTGGTTCACTTTCACGCAGGATCTCCCGAACCACCGGTGGGGTGTCGCCTCGACCCAGAAGGAGATAACGGAACATATATATCAGTGGGTTGCCTTCGGACCATTCAAAATATGCGTCTGGCCCGAATATCACGTGTGACTTGAGATAGTGCTCCGATACCGCGCCCAACCTCGGTCACCACGAATCGGGTCCGGTGCGTTCAAGCGCGTGAAAAGCGACATCCAGCAGCTCATGCAGGTCACGAGTCTCGCGACTATCGGCCCAGGCAGACAAGGCAGCGGAGAACGCGCCAAGACTGGCCTGCACGAGCACCCGTGAACGCAGGGGTGCATCTTCGCCATGGACCCGCTCTGCGATGATGGGCTGCAAGAGCTCAGCCCACGCAAGGTGCTTCTCCGCGTTTCGGGCATGCAGTGACGGCGTGCTGGAGAGCAAGCGGATGGCGACCTTGTCGCCTTGGGTCTGGGGCCGGCTCCGAAGCATCGTCGCGTACGCGGCGTGCAATGACTGCATGACGGGTTCTTCGACCGGGCGTCCCTCGAGGGCATCGCGCACAATCGTGCCGTAGGCGGCAAGCGTGCCCACCACCATGTCTTCCTTTGCGGGGAAGTAGCGGTGCACGCTCCGGACCGAGATGCCTGCCGCAGCGCCGATTTGCTCGACGGTGACGCACTCGAATCCATGCTCGGCGAATAGGTCTATCGCTATGTCGGCCAACCGTTGCCGAACCATGTCGCGGGTCACGGCTCGAAGCCCGCCGGCTGGATTGCTGATTTCAGTCACGAGCTCATTCTACATCTGCCGAATTTGGCAGAGTCTGCCATTCGGGGCCTATGATGACAATTACGGTTTTTGGGAAGGAATACACCATGCAGGAACGCACGCTAGGTCAGCAGGGCCTCACTACGTCCGCCATCGGCTATGGCGCGATGGATACCGCTTTTGGCGACGGCAGCGATTACGACGCCGCGTCGATCGCCGCGATCCGTCGCGCCTTTGAGGGCGGTGTCAGGCATTTCGACACAGCGGAGCTCTACGGGTGGGGCAAGGGCGAGAGACTGCTCGGTGCGGCTCTCGCCCCGATTCGGGAGGAGGTGACGATCGCGACGAAGTTCGGCTTCACGCCCGCGTTCGCTCCGAACTCGCAGCTCGACCATGTGCGCGATGTCGTCGACGGCAGCCTGCGGAGCCTGGGCGTAGAGTCCATCGACGTGCTGTACCAGCACATCCACGACCCGGCAGTGCCCATCGAGGACGTTGTCGGCGTGATGAAGGAGTTCGTCGATGCCGGCAAGGTGAAATACCTCGGCCTGTCCAACACCACTCCGGAGAACGTTCGCAAAGCGCACGCGGTGCATCCAATCAGTGTTGTGCAGTCTTCGTACTCGATCTTCGACCGCGCGTCCGAACCCTTCTTCCCCGTCCTCGAAGACCTGGGAATCGGCCTCATCGCCTACCGCCCTTTGGCGCGGGGGTTCCTGACTGGCGCCGTGAAGCCACTCGACGGCTACCCGGCTAACGACTTCCGCCGCCACAACCCGTGGTGGGCACCCGGGAACTTCGAGGCGAACCTCGCAATCACCGAGCAACTGGGGTCCCTTGCCGAGAGCAGGGGTGCAACCCTTTCGCAGCTTTCGCTTGCGTGGTTGTTGCACCGGAAGTCCTACATCGTCCCTATCCCTGGCTCCCGAAGCGTAGAGCGGGTAGCCGAAAACGATGCGGCGGCCGACCTCTCCTTGACCGCCGATGACATTGACCTCATCGAGCAGATCGTCCCAGACGGCGCTCACGTCTGACGCCGACCGCCGACCACCGAACACCTTTGAAAGGCATCTCATGCAGAAACGCACTCTTGGCCAGCAAGGCCTCACCACCTCCGCGATCGGCTACGGCTCGATGGGCATCTCCTCGTTTTACGGACCCGGCCAAGCCCACGAGGGCGTCGCCGCGATCCAGAAGGCCTACGAGCTCGGCGTCACCTTCTTCGACACCGCCGAGATGTACGGCTGGGGCGAGAACGAGAAAGTCGTCGGCGGTGCGGTGAAGAGCTTCCGCGACGACGTGGTGATCGCCACGAAGTTCGGCTTCACGCCCGAATTCAGGCTCGACAGCCGCCCGGAGCACATCCGGGAGGTCGTCGAGAACAGCCTCCGCTACCTCGGCATGGACCACATCGACGTCCTCTACCAGCACCGCCCCGACCCGAACGTGCCCATCGAAGACGTCGCCGGCACGGTCAAGGAACTTATCGAAGCAGGCAAGGTGAAGTACTTCGGTCTCAGCGAGGCCGGCCCCGAGACCATGCGCCGCGCTCACGCCGTACAGCCGGTCTCGGTCCTGCAGACCGAGTACTCCCTCTTTGACCGCGAGATCGAGAAACTGTTCCCGACCCTCGACGAGCTCGGCATCGGATTCGTGCCCTACTCGCCTCTGGGACGCGGATTCCTCACCGGCACGGCCAAGCCCGGAGCCGAGTACGACGAGACCGACATGCGCCACACCGCTGCCCGCTGGCAGGCCGGCAACTTCGAAAAGAACCTCGAGGCGACCCGCCAGTTGGGTGAGTTGGCCTCCTCGAAGGGCGCGACGGTCGCGCAGCTCGCCCTCGCCTGGATCCTCGCCCAGGGCGAGCACATCGTCCCGATCCCCGGTACCCGAAGCGCCGCACGCGTCGAGGAGAACCTCGGAGCCGCCGACCTAACCCTCACCGAGACAGATCTCGACCGCATCACGCAGATCCTCCCCACGGGCGGCTTCGGCTCCCGCTTCCCGGCCGGTATGAGCGCCGAATGGGAGTGATCGCGACCTCGCGACGCAGACTCGGCTCCCACAATCACCCACTTAGATCATGATCAACAAGGAGGAACGAATTCCGGCTGGGTACGTCCCAAGGCCTGCGTGTATCCGTCTCGCGATTTTTGAGAAAACTTCACTTTGGAGCGTGACGATGCGCCGGGTCTGACCGTCTGAGATAGGTAGCCGATGATTCGGCGGATGTGCCGCACCGGCCATCGAGACGCATTCGTTCCACTCGGCAGCCTCGTTCGAAGGAGAACCTCATGACCTCAGCGCAGAACGAACCCCGCCAGGTGCCGCCAGCACAAACATCCGGCGACACCCAGCCGGCCGCTCACGCAGCCACCAGCGGTAACACCATCCGCGAGGATGTTGTGGCGAAGCAGAAGGAACAGTTCGGCGGCATGCGGTTCGGCACCGCTTTCTTCGGCTGGCTCACCGCTACAGGGGCGGCGGTGCTGCTTACCGCGTTGGTCGTCGGCGCCGGCGCTGCCGTCGGGCTTGGCACGCAGGCCGACCCAGAGCAGGCAGCGGGGGCAGCAACCGAGAACGCCGCAACGGTGGGCCTAATCGGGGCAATCGCGCTCGGGGTCGTCGTGTTCGTCGCATACTTCTGCGGCGGCTATGTCGCCGGGCGGATGGCGCGGTTCAGCGGCGCGAAGCAGGGCATCGCCGTCTGGCTTTGGGCATTGATCGTGGCTGTGGTGCTGGCTGTCGTGGGAGCCATAGCAGGCAGTCAGTTCAACGTCCTCGCCAACCTGAACAGCTTCCCGCGCATCCCCATCAACGAGGGCGACCTTGCCCTCGGCAGCATCATCACGGCCATCGCTATCGCCGTCGTCAGCCTCGGCGGCGCCATCCTCGGCGGTCTCGCCGGAATGCGCTACCACCGCAAGGTCGACAAGGCCGGCCTCGGCCGCTAGTCCGCACCACTCAACAGCACCCTTGCATCAACCCTGATCCTCAATTCGATCCACCGCCCCACCACCGCCGGGCAACTGGTCCGGCGTGCGAAGTAGGAAGAGAGAAATGACAATGATCAACACCAACAACATCGATTCCCTTATCGGTGCCAACGTCGTCGACACCGAGGGCCGCAAGGTCGGTACCGTCGGCCAGGTGTACCTGGACTCGTCCACCAACCAGCCCAGCTGGGTCACGGTGAAGACCGGACTGTTCGGAACCAGCGAATCCTTCGCACCCCTTGAAACTGCCGATTGGACCGGCGACGAGCTCCACATCGGCTTCGCGAAGGATGTCGTAAAGGATGCCCCCCGCATCGACACCGACGGCGCGCTGGAGAGCGCCGACGAAGACGCCCTCTACAGGTACTACGGCCTCAGCGGATCCACCGTCGGCCAGAGCACCGGCAACACCGGAAACTCCGACGACACCCGCACGGATGCCGCTGCCGGTGACCGTCGCACCGAGGGATACGACACCTCCGGGCCCACCACCGACGAAGCGATGACCCGCTCCGAGGAGCAGCTGCGCGTCGGCAAGGAGCAGGTGTCCGCTGGCCGCGCCCGACTGCGCAAGCACGTGGTGACGGAGAACCAGACCGTCACGGTACCGGTGAGCCACGAAGAGGTCACCCTCGAACGTGAACCCATCACCGACGCCAACCGCGGCAACGCCAACTCCGGTCCCGACCTCAGTGACGAGGAGCACGAAGTCCAGCTCACCGAGGAGCGCGTCGTGGTGGATAAAGAAACCGTTCCGGTGGAGCGGGTCCGCCTGGGCACCGAAACGGTGACCGAAGACCAGCGGGTCTCCGAAGACGTGCGCAAAGAAGAGATCGACTACGACGAGTCAGACATCGAGCGCAAGGGCCGCCGTGCCCGCGACGACACCATTTAGCACCTGAAGAACCGCCAGGCCCGGGAGGCTTCGGTCCCCGGGTCCGGGTGCCGTGGGAGGCGCGACCGTGCGGCCCAGTGCTATTCAGTTGGTCATGACGTTTCGCGCGGAAGCCTTCGAAGCCTAAACAGCCAAGAGTTTTCGCGACCTGAAACAACTAAGAGGAGCAGACGTATGTCACAACGCAACACTCTCGTTCGAAGCCTTCATGATGTGGGCCTGGCCGCCTGGTTCGGTGGTTCGCTGATGGGCGCGGTGGGGCTGAACAGCGCTGCCGCTTCCGTCAGTAACCCCCGGGAACGGCTGGCGGTGTCCAGCGTGGGTTGGAAGCACTGGGCGCCGGTGCAGTGGGCGGCCATGGCCGCGCATGGCCTCGGCGGGGTCGGCCTGATCCTGGGCAACACCGAGCGGCTCGCCGCCCAGAAGGAAGGGCGGGTGAACACCGGCGTCAAGCTGGCACTCACGCTGGTCGCCATCGGCACCAGCGTGTATTCCGGCGTGCTGGGAATGAAGATGGGCGCGAACGCAGGCGAAGCGGTCGAGGGCACCACCGAACCCAGCGAGGTCACCTCAGACGAGTTGGCGTCCGCCCAGAACCAGCAACGCATCCTGCAGTGGGTCACTCCGGTCGTCACGCTTATCCTGATCGTGCTCGGCGCCCAGCAGGGCGAACAGCAGCGGCCGGTGCCGTCGGCCAAAGCCAGCTGGTTCCAACGCGCTATCAGGCGCTAACCGCCCCATCCCCGGCCCGGGTCGATTCGACCCGGGCCGGCACCTGTCGGCGGCGAGACCGCTCTCCCCGGGAAGAGCGGTCTCGCGATTTAGCGCCAGGAGGCCAATTCCCGGGCAAGGGTGTGACGCGATCGGGCCAGGAGCCCGCGCACGGTGGACTCCGGAACTACGAGTTCAAGCGCGATGACCGAGTAGGTGCAGCCGGCGAACTCGCGCATGAGCCAGGCACGTTTTTGATTGATGGGAAGGCTGCTCAACGCCAGGGTAAAGGCGTCGTCCTGGAGCAGCAACTCCACGACGTCCAAGGGGCTGCTTTCGCTTGTGGCCGGGATGTCGAACGAGAGCTCCGTTCGATCGTGCGCCAACTTACCGCGAAGTCGGGGTGGCTCGAGTTTGTTAGGGGACAGTCAGCCGCGGGCGATCGCGACCGCTTCGGCGACCGCCGACATGCTGTACACGTTCATGAACAAGGGGCCAGGTGCTTCGCTCAGATCGGCGGTAGTTAGTTCACCCGTGTCAAAGGGACTGAGCCCAGCGTCGACGACTAAGCGCGCCACCATGTCCTTGGCCTCGTTGTTGTCCCCGGCTATGAACATGACGGAGGGAGTCTGGTTGATGGCAGCGGCGGCCTGATCTACCGACAAATTATGGAGGGCCTTGACCACAAAGGCGTCCGGGAACAAGTCTGCGACCTTCGCTGACGAAGTGTTGGTGCCGAGATCGACCAACCCAGTGCGCTCTGGGTTGAAAGGATTAGTGGTGTCGACGACCACCTTTCCTGATGCTGGACCGACGAGCGCTGCCGCGTGCGCAATCAGCTCGAATGGCGGCGCGAAAACGACCACGTCCGAAAATGCTGCCACCTTCTCTACCTCAAGCACGCACGCCAACGAACCTAGCCGGCCGACAAAATCTTCGAGACGGCCCAAATCGCGCACATAGCTGAACGCGACCTCGTGGCCTCGCTTCACCCACTGCTCGCCGTACAGCTTGCCTACGTTGCCCGCGCCTACAATTCCGATCTTCATTTCCGCTCCCAACCCTGATCACTTCGACTATCGAAGTGAAGCCGAAGCTACCACTTCGAATATCGAAGCGCAAGCGATAGTGTGGCTTTATGTCAACCACCCCTCTTCCAGGAAGACCTGCCAAGGGTTCGCGAACAGGGCGGCCGCTGTTCGCACTGCTCGACCTCATGACGCGGCGATGGAGCATGAGAATTGTTTGGGAATTGCAGGGCCACGCGCTCACGTTTTTGGAACTTCAACGAGAGTGCGACGGGATGTCATCTTCGACGCTGACTCTCCGACTTCGTGAACTCACTGAAGCGAAGCTGGTCGCCCGTCAGCACGACGGTTCATACGAGTTGTCCTCGCTTGGAGCCGCTCTACCTGCGGCGTTCGGGCCGCTTGTTTCCTGGGCGGAGGAGTGGGCTGACGCTACAGCAGCTGATCACTCGGTGACGGAGGGCCGAGAACTTTCGAACTCCGACGCCTCTCCGACCTCCGAATAGACGCCCCGGGCGCCATCGGGAGGTCGCGTCGGGTCCGGTTCGGTTAGGAGCCCTTGGAAGAAGGCCCGGATGTTGGCGCTGACGAGTTCGGGTTCCTCTTTAGCCGTGAAGTGACCACCATGAGGGAGCACGGCGAAGCTTCGAATGTCGGTGTACGTGCGCTGGGCAAGTTCACGGGGGTATCCGAGGTCTCCTGTCCCGACGGCGATGCCCGTCGGGACGTGAACGGCACCACGCTTCTCGCGGTGCCGCAGGTGGTAGTAGGAGCGGAATGATGACCCAATGGATTGAGTGAACCAGTACAGCGAAATCGTTCGCAGAAGGTCGTCGCGAGAGAACTTTTCATCAAGAGTGAGTTCGGTCGGGCCGCTTCGTCTGTCGCTCCACGAACGAAACTTTTCGAGAATCCAGGCGGCAAGCCCAGCGGGCGAGTCGTTCAAGGCGGCGGCGACCGTGTCGGGGCGGGTGCTTTGCAGATGCGCATACGCGGTCTCGTCCTCCCATTCGGCGTCAAGCCATGCAATGAAGGCGTCTTCTGCCGCGGAGAGGTCTTTCCGGTCGTCAACCTGGGGCACTGCGGGGTGTGTGACGAAGATACCGAGCACTGAGTCCGGGAAGAGTGACGCCAGGCTATGACTGACGGAGGCGCCAATGTCCTCACCATAAGTGCCGTACCGGGCATAGCCGAGGACATCAGTCATCAGCTTATGTATCGTTCGCGCCGTACTTGTATCGGTGAAAAATCCGGTGGGGGCGTCGGAGAACACGAACCCGGGTAATGAGGGAATGACGAGGTCAAAGTCGGACAAGAGAGTGACGAGCGGGAGCATCTCGGCAAACGAATACGGCCATCCATGGCTCAAGACAAGAGGTACGGCATGAGGATGGGATGACTTCACGTGAACAAAATGGACTAATTGGGAGTCGATGTCAGCAGTAAATTGCGGGAATGAGTTCAACCAACGTTCCTGAGCACGCCAGTCAAACTCGGCTTCCCAGTAGGTGACGAGATTCTGCAAGTAGGACTTCGGAACTCCAGCAGCCCACTCCGCCCCAGGCGTTGGCTCCGGCAAGCGTGTACGAAGAAGCCGATCCCGTAGATCAACAAGATCCGACTCTGGCACCTTGATGTGAAAACTCTTCATCGCAAAACTCTACCGATGGACTCGTCCCACCAACTCTTGCAGCCCGTCGAAAGTCACTCCCGTCGAGATATCCAGTGGGCCGCAGTTCGCCGTCTCTATGACAACCTAGGGCGTTGACACCGACCCTCCCGATCTGCCTGACGCCGTGTCCGCTTGCGCCGACAACACCACACAGCGCACGCTGTCAACTGCAATCGAGTACAACTGGTTAACGAATTCCCCCCAACAGCCACAACCATAAGAAGGAAACTACGCAATCCAACCACTCGGCTCTTGGCTTCTTCGTCGCCTTCGCGTTGCAGGGTTACCCGTTGTTGCCATTGCATTGTTCGCCTTTTCGACCACCTGCCACCAGGATGGAGGCCATTGATGGTCCGGAAGTCGCTCTCCCGAATGCCTGAATGCCACCGTTCCGAAATTCCTGATTCACGGCGACTCCCGGCCGCAACGCTGTGTTCGCCACCGCGACGATGCCCCACCATTCGGTCGACCAAATGCTCCGCCACGGGCTTCTCGGACAAGCCCGACTACAGCTGTGTTGAAGAGTCCTGAAACTGGTGCAGACGATTTCTGGCACCCTTCAATAGACATATCGAATGCGGGCACCTAGGCCACGGGACAGCCGTCCAGCAAGTTCCTTTGACTCGAAACACTACAGATGCGAGACGGGTCCAGATACGAGATAAGTCACCTGCCGCTCGTCGGGTGAACAGGAGGGATCTTTTACGTCTCCTATCCCATGGGTTGCGAGGCGTCTAGCCCAACCGGTCGAAGGCTGATCAAATGATGGGTTCGTGCGCGCGATGGTTATCTGTTGCGTCGCGTGATCGCTGAGTTGGTACCGCGGGGCAGCGTGGAGGGTGGTCTTCAGGCCCAGAGGTTCCGGGTCGACGTGCCCGGCCCTGATGTGAGCAGTGAAGAAATCGCCCGACTGTTCGTCACTCCGCTCGATCTGCTCATGACCGAAAGCGCCGTTGTAAAGAACGTCCGGATCATCGAAGAGGCACACAAGGGCACGAGGGGTGGTCCCGGTGACCCGCGACGCCCTGTCTGATCCGTTAAGACTAGCCGGATTCACCGCAGTGATACCGCGCGCTTCTGAGGTGGAGGTGCCTCGTGGCTCGCTACTGGAACCTCAATTACCAGAACGCGAACAGGCGAACGTGAGCAACTCAGACAAGGGGCAATCTCATCTCGGAATCCTACAGATGCGAGACAAGTCATCTGCCGCTCGTCGGGGGAACAGAAGGGATCTCCTACGTCTCGCATTTCATGGGTTCGGGTCCCATTAGGAGACACAAGGATCGATTCAGCCCAGCCTAATCTTCTGCGTTATAGCTCTAGGTTCGAGATCTCCCGGCAAGAACTTGATCGTCTCCTAACGTCCACCAATCCTCTGGGGAGCGGCACCCGAGAATGATGGACCCGAACACGGGCCAGCTACAAGAGATAAACTCAGTACTCCCTTCGAGAGAGAAGCTCATGAAAAACAAGAATGCTCCTGATGGCGAATACACCGACATGGATACTTCTCACGAGCATCCAACGGACAGGAGCGCGACCTCGTCCTGAAACAGGATCGTCGCACCGCTGAATGCTCTACCGCGGCGCGCGCTCGCTCCGAACTATCGCGGAGACCACACCGAGCGGTCGCGGTGGGCGAACACTGCGAACCCGACTGGGTCGCGACCGAGGACCTGACGGACATCGTCGGTCAGGCCCGCGGCCAGGCCCAGCCGGGCGGTGGTGTAAATCGCCGCAGTGACGAGGACCATGCCCCATGGCATTCCTAACTTCCTGCGGGCATGCACGATATACCGCAGGATGCCGGGCCGCGCGTAGCGGATCGGCCGGCCCAGCTCGTGGGTGAGGATCTCGGCAATCTGTGCATAGGTCAGCGCTTCATTCCCGGTCACCGTCCACGCGGTGTTCACATGCGCTGACGGATCCAGCAGCGCCGCGGCCGCAACGGCTCCGACGTCTTCAACATCCACGAATGCCGTCGCTCCGTTGCGTGCGGGGACCATGATCTCGTCCCGGTCGCGAATATCGGTCAGATGGGTGGTGGACAGATTTTGGTGGAAGAAGGATGCTCTAACGAAAGTCCATGCCACGCCTGAGTCACGAAGCCACGCCTCGATCGCCGCGTGCGGCACGACGGTGTTCTTCTCTGCTCCCTGCAGCGACAGGAACACGATTTGCGAGATCCCGTGGTCGCGGGCGTACTCCAACGCCGGGATCATCTGACTTTTCGGTTTCCCCAAGTGCGGCGGGCGCATGAGGAACATCTGCTGCACCCCCGCAAAGGCGGCTTCCCAGGTAGTTGGGTCGGTGAAGTCAAGAGCAACGGCTTCCACCCGGTCGCCGAATACCCGCCGAACCGACTCGACGCTACGACCGGTCGCCCTCACTCGGGCGCCACCATCCAAAAGCTCCTGCACAACCACCCGACCCACATTCCCGGTCGCGCCGGTGACCAACACCGGATTCTTCCACTCTCGTGCCTGCATTGCGCCCCATCGCCGTCTCCGAGACCTTCACACGTGGGATTCTTCCCCGATGACAGCGTCGGTATGCCCAGTCTCACACCGAAAAATAGGCCGGCTGACCCGGTCTCACGGTTTATGCGAGTTGTGCCAGCCAGGTCAATGCAACGGCGTCACGCTCGGGGGGTGCCACTGTGTCGTCTTCGAACTGCGGCCGCGCCCTGATATCGCGGAGTGCGACAACACCCATACAGGGGATGGCGAGTAAGTCACCTTCACGGAGATCGTCGGGCAGCTCCACCATGCCGCGACCGAGACCGGGGGTTTCGTGAGATTCGCCGGAGAGCAGAATCGCGGTGCTGCTCTTGACCGTCGAGGCTCGCCCGATGAGTCGGGTTTCCCGCCACGTCGCGTCCACATTGTCCAGGCACGCGTCGATGAGGACCACACGTGCGGCGTCGAAGTTCCTCAGAACCGCAGTGACCTGCACGACGACGACGGCGGCGTCCCGGTACGGCGATCTCCGCCCGTGAGTGCCGGGGATGACGGCGGTAGCAGTATGCACGCACGGGGTTTGGCACACGTCGACGAGCCGCAGCATGGACACGCCGGAGACGATGACATCAGTGGTGGTGGCGTGTGAAGATTCGGGCCACGCATCGATGTAGAGAGGATCGGCGAGCGTACGCCGGAGGGACGGCATCATCGCGGTGAGAGTCATGAGCCAGACCTCATTCCCAGATCGCTGGGTCTAAGGGGCTCCAATGTGGGGCTGTCAGGAGTAGTCATTCTTCAGTCCTAACGGACACCCGGGCGCAACACCGGTCCCCTAACGGAAGACATACGGGAAGTTCACGGAAATCAACGGTGCGGCGGTGGGGGAGGAGGCGGTGTAAAGCACCCGGCAAGCACAATGGGGCGTGAGTTTCAGCGTGCCGTTTCCGGCAACGAGCACGTCACTGCTCTGAGCATCAGGGGCGCGCAGACCGGCTGCGCACCTCGGCTGCGACCGAGGTGAGGGCCTCGGTGAAGGCGGCGAGCTGATCGGCATTCAAACTACTGGTCGAGGCGGCGAGCATCTCCGAGAAGTCCCGGTGGATGCCGCCCATCACCTCGTGCCCGAGCGGGGTCAACTCCAAGTAGAGGCTGCGCCGGTCGCCGGGGTGATCCACCCGGTGCAGCAGGTCCGCGTCGACTAACCGGCGGGCGATCGCGGTGATCGCGCCCGTGGTCATGCCTAGGTGTGCGGCCAGCTCCTTGGGCGTGATGCTCACCGACCGACCCACCCGGAACAGGGCGCGCAGCTCGGTCGCGCTCACACCGACATCCTGCGCGATGCGCTGGCGGTTAGCGTCGAGGGCGCTCACGAATGCAGTGGCCGCCGCCGGAAAACCGGTGAGGGTATGCGCGAGTGCTTCGGGTTGGGTCATGTCTCCTCCGGCCTACGTGGGGCCAAGCCCCGCCCACGCGGCGTTGTGAAGTAATCGTACCCAATTCACCCCAAACAAGGTGAAAATGTAGTTTACTGAGTAAGTCACTTAGTGGCTAAGGCAAATCAGGCACCGTCAAAACCGATGGAGTAGATCATGATTCCCGATATTCTCTCGCCCGGCCAGTACGACACGGTCTACAACTCCTTGTCCCTGGTCATCGCCGCCCAGCTGTTCACGGCGGTCTTTCTGCTCATCTCGCTGCCACGCATCCTGCCGCGGTATCGCCAGGCCATCACGGTGGCCATCGTCGTCTGCGGCATCGCGGCCTACCATTACTTCCGCATCTTCGACTCGTTCAAGGCGGCCTTCGTGACGGAAGGCGTCGGCGGCCAGGCCGACTACAGTCAGGCGGTCGGCGAAGGATTCAACGAGGGCTACCGCTACGTGGACTGGCTCCTCACGGTACCGCTGCTGCTGGTGGAACTCATTGCCGTGCTCGCATTGGCCCGGTCCGTGCAACGTGGGCTGCTAGTGCGGCTCGTTCCGGCCGCCGCGCTCATGATCATCCTCGGCTACCCCGGAGAAATCAGTGGCGACAACGGCATCCGTGGCCTGTTCGGGCTGCTGTCCACCATCCCGTTCGCCTACATTCTCTATGTGCTGTTCGTGCAGCTGGGTAAGTCGCTGAACAAACAACCCGTGGGCGTGCGCCGCATCCTGAGCCAGCTGCGTTTCTTGCTGTTGCTGAGCTGGGGTGTCTACCCGATTGCCTATCTGTTGCCGTTGCTGGACATCGCCGGTCCTGATGCCTGGGTCTACAAACAGGTCGGCTATTCGATCGCCGACATTCTGGCAAAGGCCGTCTATGCGCTGATCATCTTCCAGGTGGCACGCATTAAGTCTTTCGACGACGACCCCACGTTCGCCGGTATTGAGCGCTCCCGCGATGAGGCGCCTGCGCGCGTCTGACTTTCTGGCGGTCCACGATCTTGCTGGGCGTGGCTTTGTCAGCAAGTGTGTCGACATCGGCGCTAAGGCCCCGACGGGTGACCTCGAATGGGCAGGTCACTCGTCGCGGTTCTCCGCGTGATGCAGATACTCCGCCGGCAAGTTCTGGGTGGTGTGGTTGGTGCGAGGATTCTTATGCGGTTGTGACTGGAATGCGGATGCGGAGCTTGCTGGGCTCGATCCAGGCTTTGAAGGCAACGGCTTTGCCGAACGCGTCGCCGTCGAGTTCTATTTCCTCGGGTCGAGAGAAGCGTGCGGTGAACTCAGAGCCGGTTTCATAGCGCAGGTCGCCGTCGTTCTTCTGTTCCCCGGCGAGGGCCTTGCCCGCTTTGGTTCGACGAACGATGCCGTTGGTCCAGGCCACTTTCACCCATAACCTGATCCAGCCCAGTGCACCGCCTGGCCGGGTCATCATGACATCGAACAAACCGTCATCCAGCACTGCTTCGGGCATCAGCAAGATATTGGCCGGCAACGATCCGCAGTTGCCGAGGATCAGGGTGTGCACCGTTGCTCGCTTGGCAGCGCCGCCGTTGATCTGGAATCGCATGTGCAGCTCATCCGGGTCACGCAGAGACTTGACGATTGCTTTCACATAGGCTGCCCAGCCGGCTTTTGCCTTGAGATCTTCGTCAGTGTTCGTGATCATCTTTGCGTCAAGGCCCAAACCTGCCATCACCACGAACGCGTGCTCGTCGCGCGACTTGTCGTCTCGCTCGATACGAATCATGCCCAGATCAATGGCGCGATCCTCACCGGTGAATGCTGCGCGCACGCTCTCGTGCATGTCACTGAGGGTGAGGTCGAGATTGCGCGCGAGGAGGTTGCCCGTTCCGGAGGGTATAAGCCCAACCGGCACGTCGTGCCCGCGAACGGCCTCGATGACAGCGCGCACGGTACCGTCACCGCCGGCGACGATGATCAGATCAACGCCGAGTTCCAACGCTTTCGCGGTCACGCCCTGGCCGACATCGTCGACGGACGTTTCAAACCACACGCTCTCAGACCACCCCCCGGCCGCTGCCTCCGCATTCACAGCGTTTCGGAGGGCATCGAGATCGACCTTGACGGGGTTGTAAACGACAGCGGCGTTCCGAAGCGTGACATCACTCATTGAGCCACTGTAAACCAGGCAGTACAGAGATGAGCATGCTCGCAGGGAACGAATCTGCGCTCTAACCTCGCGCTTGTCGCCGCACAGGATTTATGATCGTCCCGGCCGCGTGTTTCGGGCTGCCGCCGTAGGTCGATGAAGGGACAGCCGTGTCGAAGTCGAAGAAAACAGGTGCGGTCAAGCGCGTTCCGAAACCTCTATACGAGGATGAGCTGGAACGGTTGCAAGCCGAGCTCGTAGGCATGCAGCAATGGGTCATTGAGACCGGGGCGCGGGTGCTGGTCATCTTCGAGGGTCGAGACGCCGCGGGCAAGGGCGGCGCGATCAAGCGGATCGTCCAATATTTGAATCCGCGCTCCGCCCGGGTCGTCGCACTTCCCACTCCGAGCGAGCGAGAGAAGGGCCAGTGGTATTTCCAGCGCTACATTGAACGGCTTCCCACCGCCGGGGAGATCGTCTTGATGGACCGCTCTTGGTACAACCGTGGTGGCGTCGAACGGGTGATGGGATATTGCACCGATGAGCAATACCGTCTGTTTCTCGAGCAGGTGCCCTTGGTGGAAAAGATGCTCGTTGACGAGGGGATCATTCTGGTGAAGTTCTGGTTCTCTGTGTCTGACAAGGTCCAGGAAGACCGGTTCCGTTCTCGACTGGAAGATCCGATGCGCCGGTGGAAACTCTCCGAGACGGACCTCTTTTCGATTACCCGCTGGGAGGACTACTCGCGAGCCAAGGATGACTTGTTCGCTGTCACGGACCTTCCGTTTGCACGGTGGTGGACGGTTGAGAGCGATGACAAGCGTGCGGCACGAATCAACTCAATCAAGCACCTTCTGTCCAACATCCCCTATGAGCACCGGGTGCCGGACGAAGTGACTATTCCCGATCGCCCGGAAGCAAATGACTACGAGCGGCCCCCGAAGGATGAGGCGAGCCTGGTCACTGATCACGCCAACACTCTGAAGAAGAAATAGGGAGGTCTCATGCTTCGCGCAGGGTGCCCCGCGGCTCGCAGGGCGTCAGGCGAGTTCACGGTGACCCGGCGGGTTCGGCGGGTCAGCTCGGCGTCGAAGTAGCGCTTTTGAGCGCCAAAGCAGATCGCCGACCTTCCAGGCGCAGTTCCATTTCGCTCATGACCACCGCAGCGAGGTCGCCGAGGGTGGCGAGTTCCTCTTCCGAGGCCTGGCGCGGTTCGAAGTCGAGAACGCACAGAGTGCCGAGGTTGTGTCCGTCGCGGGTGCGCAACGGCACCCCGGCGTAGAACTGGAGGCCGAAATTGCTGGCGACGAGGGGATTAGCCAGCGTCCGGGGGTCGAACCGGGCATCCTCGACGACCCAGGGCACGTCGTCCAGGATCGCCGAGGCGCAGAGCCCCGGGTGCCTCTCAATGTGGTCGATCTCCAGGCCGTGGTGGGACGTGAACCAGATCCGGTCCTGGTCGACGATCGTGACGAGCGCGACCGGAACGGAGAACACTCGGGCGGCAATGGCCGTGACGCGGTCGAAGGCCCCGTCGGCCGGTGCTTCCGGCAGTCGATAGCGCGCGACCGCGAGCATCCGGGCTTCTTCGGTCGAAGGCGCGGAAATCGCCGCCACATCTCGGTGCCGGCCGGTCTCGGCAGCGACCATCTGGCGAAGCGCCACGACCAGATCGTGGATGGAGGGGCGGTCCTTCGGGTCGCGGGCGGTCATTGCAGCCAGCAGCGCCCGCCATTCCGGGGCGATGCCGGGCGGAATGGAGGGGTCTTTTCTGAGCCGGGCCAGCGCCGACGGGATCGGGTCGCCGGGAAACGCGATGGTGCGAGTGAAGCACTCGAGAAGAACGAGCCCCAGCGAGTAGACATCGCTGGCCGAGCCGAGCGTCTGACCCCGCGTCTGTTCGGGGCTGAGGTAGGCGGCCGTGCCCGTCGTCACGGCGTCCGGGTCTCGGCGGTCGATGGCGCCTACCAGGGCGATGCCGAAATCGGTCAGCTTCGCGCGGTATCGAGCGCCGCCGTGGTTGTAGTCGACAAGCAGGACGTTGGCCGGCTTGACGTCCCGATGCACAACACCCCGATGATGGATGTACTGCAGGCCTTCAGCCAGGTCGTAGCCGATGTGCGCTATCTGACGAGCCGAGAGAGTGCCCCGCTCGAGCTGGACCTTGAGATCCGCGCCGGTGACGAGCTCCATGACGAAAAAGACACGTGGCCGGCCCACATCCGTGCGGTCGACACCCGCATCGAGCAGGGTGACGAGGCTGTGGTGGCTCAGGCTCGCCAAGAGGTTCACTTCGTCTTCCTGACGACGGATGTCCTTCTCGGTTGTCGCGGACGCCTCGAAGACCTTCACCGCGACATCACGACCCAGCGTTTCGTCCCTGGCGCGGTAGACAGAGCCCTCGCCGCCTCGACCGATCAGTTCCAGCAACCGGTAACGTCCGCGTAGTCGCGGTGGTCCGGCTGCGGTGACCTCAGGTGAGCGCCCGGCCAATGTGATTGCGTCCATAGTGAACCCTTGTTTCGTGGCGCCTCCACCACAGGCGGTCCGGAGTATCCACTTCTAAGACGTAGCTCGAGGCGAATGTGTCACGCCCGCCACCAAAATTGCGGGCTGCATTTCGCATCTGCGTGTCTGATCGATTCCGTTCGGCAGCGTCGGACGGACTCCTTCGGCGGAGCGGGCTCTTGAAGACTGCTATCCGTCGGTACGATCGATTTCACGACTTGAGTGATTCAACCGGTAGCCCGGCGTAGTCTGCTGCGAAATACTGGCCGGCGGACTTGGGAGGACGACGGTGGTGCCGTCCAGACGGCCGTGTACCGCCAGAACAGGCTGCGCCGCAGGGTGACACCGGGCAGCACCCGTCGGGCAACGGCCTTGACCTCGGCGTATGTTTCCGTGGGCGGCTGGATGGGGGAGCGCATGTGAGCGGGCAAGCGGACGGCCGGGCGCGGGTGCAATGCCAAGCCGACCAGCGGATTGAGCAGTGTCGAGATCAGCGACAACGGGATGTCGCGAGCGGTTTCACGGGCGACGCCCACGATGACCAGACGGCCTCCTGGAGCGACGAGCAGGCTCGCTCTGCGCAGAGTTTCCTGAAGGGGGAGGTGGTGGAGTACCGCCACGAACGTGATCAGGTCATACGGGGTGTCGCGGACTTCGGCCCACGTCGATCGGCTGATCACCACGTTGCGGAGCTCCCGCGTGTTGTAACGCGCCGCTTCTACGCTGGCCGGGTCTGGTTCGATGCCACGCACGTCGGAGAGCTCGCGGGACAGGCGTTCGACCAGATGCCCGGTGCCACAACCGACGTCGAGTGCGCGTGACCCTCCGCGGTTGTGAACGCGTCGGGCCTGATAGACGATCCAACCTGAGTAGGCATCGTTGTGCGACCAAGGATGCCGGTCGTTGAATCGGCCAAGCGCCTGAAGTACCGGGGAGGTCAATTGTGCCATCACGCGTCATGATAGCGACTCCAGGACTGGAAGGAGCAGCCGGAACTGTGTCAGCGGTGAGGCGATCGATTTCAAGACGCGCAAATAGCCCTCTCCGAGTCGGACTGGGGGAGATGACTCTGCCGAGCGCGCAACGTCATCCTCCGTGGCCGGTCGTTGAAGCTCTCGCCGCAAACACGATCGCGTTTCCGAAATTCTTGGCGTGTGGAGTGGTCAGGCTGCCAGAAGGCCCGGGCGCTCCCACCGTCCGTTACTGACTGCTCTGCGGGCGTTCGCTAATGACGAGTGTCGTGGTCGTCGTGGTCGTAATATTCCCGACTTCCTGACTTAGCGAGGCCGCGGCTGACCATGTAACCGATGGTTAGGAGCGTGGCGTAGAACCAGGCATCCTGAGCGCCGAATCCCTCACCGTCGTCTCCGTTGTCCACCATGGCCGATGCGATGAACAACCCGACGAGTATGACCACATACGCAATGAACTCAGTGGTCTTGAATGCAGCCTTCGTCTCAGTTGAGAGCCGCGTGACGCGGCCCCTGTTGGTGGTGTTGCTCATGGTACGTTCCTCGTACTTTCAGCTTGTCATTTGGTGCTTTAGAAAAATGCAATCACAAGTCGCAAAAGTTGGCAATAACTCATTTTCCCCTTCTCGGGCGTCCTGAGGTCGGTCGGCGCCGCTGCGACGGTCGATCTCACGAGGCCCTGGTTTGCGGCGCCACAGCGTTGTCGCCGTTCAGCGATGCGTAAACGAAGTCTCCGGGCCCACAAACCCTCGAACCGGACGCTCCTTCTTTATCGTTTCTTCGTCAAACCTGCATCGAGAAGCGCGGGTGGAGGAACCAGAGTCATGACAGGACATTCCAGCAGGAGGAAGTAATGGTCATGAGCGAGTGGCCGATTCTCGCCGGAATTTGTGTGGTGTTCGTCGTTCTCGGGGTGTGGGCGATTGCTCGGATCTTCCCCATAAACGGCCGAGGCAAAAACACACCACCAGGGGACGCAGTCCACCCAACCGAACCCCAGAGAAGAGAAGGTCCATGAACGGGCACAACCACGGTGGCAAGTCGCATCTCATCGGCATGATTCTGATCGGTGTCGTTATTCTCGGCGGCCTGCTCGTGGCCGGAAGATCGATCGGCGAGGCACTTCCCCTCGCAGCGGTTCTGGCGTGCCCCGTGACGATGATCGGGATGACGTTCATGATGATGCGCAGCAAAAACAAGGACGCTGCCGCCCCGCGGGAATCACCCGTCCACAGCGACACCGGCTCCAACGAAGCCGCGAAGACTACGACCCAGGCTTGACCCTCGGGCGTCCGCCCGTCCGCCCGTCCGCCCGTCCGCACGGCATCGGCACGGCGGTGAGTCCGTGCACTTTTGAAGGAGCAATACATGGAGCAGGTCCTGCTCTCCACCACAATCCTCGCCTCGTTCTTAGGCGGCATCGTCGCCCTGCTGGCCCCCTGTTGTGTGTCGGTCATGCTGCCGGCGTTCTTCGCGTCAAGCTTCCGCCGTCGCGGCCCGATCCTGGGAATGACACTTGTTTTCGCTGCCGGTGTCGGCACGATCATCCTGCCCATTGCGTTGGGGGCCGCGATCGTTAGCCGCGCCCTGGCGCAGTACCACTTCTGGATTTTCAGCGTGGTGGGAATTGCCATGGTCGTCGTAGGTGTCGCCACGTTGGTGGGGTGGAAGTTGATGCTCCCGATGCCGTCGGGGAAGAGTTCAGGGTCAGGAATCGGTTCCGTGTACGGGTTGGGCGTGTTTTCTGGCGCGGCGAGTGCCTGTTGTGCACCAGTCCTGGCCGGAGTTGCCGCGATGTCCGGGGCGGCGTCGTCGATTTCTACGGCAGCGCTGGTCGGTATTGCCTACGTCTTCGGCATGGTCGCTCCGCTCTGTGTCCTTGCGCTGGTGTGGGATCGGAAGGACTGGAGCAATAGCCGGCTGCTCACGGCGCGCACTGTCGCCCTGTGGCCCGGCGGACGACGGCTGCCGCTGTCGCTGTCGAGCCTGTTGTCCGGTGGCTTGATGCTCGGGATGGGTATCGTCACCATGATCATCGCGGTTCGCGGCATCGGCATGGCACCCGACGGCTGGCAGGTTCGGGTCACCGCCTGGCTCAACCACACAGCTGTGGTTATTCAGCAGTCCGTCGGCTTCATCCCCGGCTGGCTCTCGGCCCTCGTGGTCTTCATCGCCCTCGCCACCCTGGTGTGGAAGGCGCTGCTCGCCCGACGCCCACAGGGAGGTCACACCTCTTCCGCGACAGAGCCAGATACGGCAGAGCAGGTAGCGGCCGGTTCGACCGCTCCGGCCTGTCACGACACCGCAAAGGAATCACAGTAATGGCATCACGCAACAAGAAGCGCGCCGCAGCGATGCGGCCTCTGAAAATGAACACCAACCGCCTTGCCGTGCTGATCGGTGCCGGCGTGGTCGTGGCCATTTTCGGCGCCTTTTTCCTTATTCTCGCCCAGGAGCCCTCCGGACCCGCCCAGCCGGCCCAGTCCGCTCCTATGGTCAGGAGCGACGATGCGGCTGACTACGCGGTGGGATCTCCGGGGGTGGGAGAGATGGCCCCGGGATTCGCAATGGAGTCCACATCGGGGGACACCGTGGATTTGACTGACTACGCGGGCAAATCGGTGCTCTTGTACTTCCATGAGGGACTGGGCTGCCAGCCCTGTTGGGACCAGATGCGTGACCTGGACGCCGAATCCGATCAGCTCACTGCCGTCGGAGTCGACGCCGTGCTCACAATCACCAGCGGGCCGGTAGACCTGATCGCGCAAAAGATGGAAGATGACAAACTCGCCTCCGTCGCCCTGGCGGACACGAAGATGGACGTCATAAAAGAGTACGGGGCGAACGACTACGGCATGATGGGCGACTCCCGCGCCGGACACAGCTTCATCCTTGTCGGGCCTGACGGCACCATTCAGTGGCGAGCCGACTACGGTGGCGCCCCGGATTACACCATGTACGTGTCCATGACCGACCTTCTCGCCGACATGACGGCTGCCGGGGTGAACGGATGATGATGGTCACCGTCCTGACCCAAGAGGCCTGCCCCTCCTGCGTGAACGCGAAAAACACCTTGGCGCAACTCGCCGACGAGTATCCCTTCAACATCGTGGAGATTCCGTTGGCATCAGCCGAAGGCCGAGATCTTGCGAACCGGGTCGGCATCGTTTTCGCCCCGGGCATCTTGATCGACGGCGAGCTGTTCAGCTACGGTCGCTTGTCCGAAAAGAAATTGCGCCGCCATCTCTCCTCAGTGGAGTGGCCCACCGCACGCCCACCCGCGGGCCCCAGCTGACGGAGGCATAGGCGAACGCACTGGCGAGCTCGTCATTGTCGTTGACGGTTACACCCAGGTCCAGCTCTCCCCGCAGGCAAGGACGGTAGCGCCTATGGAGCCTTCAACCTGGGCAAGCGAGAAGGACCCGGCCTGAGGGGCCGGTCGTATCGATCGCCGGTTCCGCTAACGAACGAAGTCCGATGCCGCGTTCGCCGAGCTCGTGAAGGAGTGAAATCAGACGATCGTCACGAGCCAACCGATCCAACTGGCTGAGTTGGCAAACCAACAAGACGTCACCGGCCCGCAAGCAAGCCAAGCAGGCTGAGAACTGCGGCAACGACGCCCTATTCTTCGACTCGCCGTGGTCCACATACACGCGCTCCGCGCCGGCCGCGGTCAACGCGATTTCTCGCTCATCGACTCTCTGCTTGCGCGTTGCACCACGCGCGTACCCGATGACAGTCATCTTTACCTGCTTCGCTCGCGGAATCCGGGGTCCGACCGCTCGCGTGTCACGGTCGCTCCTGAACCTGGGGCTACAGTGTGGCGAGGATGCCGTTCATGACATCAATCTCGGCGGTCTGGCTGTTCACGATGTTCGTGGCCATGTCCACAGCGTCCGGGAATTGTCCCTCGTCGATCTCGGTCTGAGCCATCGCGATTGCGCCCTGGTGATGAACGATCATCTGTTCGAGAAAGAGTCTTCCAGCGTCTTCTGAGGGCGCGGACTCGAGGGCGTTCATATCGTCGTCAGACATCATGCCGTCCGTGCCGTGATCCATATCGGACATATCCATTTCGCTGGAGCTGGTGTCATCCATGCCCCATGCGGATAGCCAGGATTCGAGCTGCTGGATTTCGGGCTCTTGAGCGTCTTTGATCTCGGTGGCCAGGTCCACGATGCGCTGGTCGATCTCGTCTTTCGCGAGAAGGTCATCGCTCATTTCGACGGCCTGTTCGTGATGGGGGATCATCATCTGGGTGAACTCGACGTCCGCGTCGGCGAGATCAACCGATGAGGCGGAGGACTCGGGGGAGCTGGGGGCGGCGGATGAGCCGGTGTCGGTTGTTCCACCAGCGCAGGCGCTGAGAGTGAGTGCAGTCGCGACGGCTGCGGCAGCAAGAAGATAAGTATGTGGCTTGGGCATTGTCAATCCATTCGGAGTCAGACGTGAAAAATCGGGTCGCCATACGGCGTGGTGAAGGTAGGCGTCGAGTGACGCTAAGGCCATTGCTGGTTTTAGGTGCGACTGATGGAGAGAACGACCAAGCTAGGCCTGAAGAGATGAAGCGCGGGGCCCTGATAGCGAGAGACGACCCGCCCGCCCGCCTCGAGCAGACGCCGATACGTGGCCGGCGAGCTGGCAAGAATGATGAGAGCCGCTAAGACCAGTATCAGGGCGCAGGTTATCGCCCACACGGCGCAATCGAGCATGCCGTCGGCGCTACCGAAAAGGCCGACTTCTGCATGCACGACTACTGGGAGCATCGGCGCCGTCGCCGCGACCGCCACGTCAGTTCCGAAGTCAGCGGCCCTCGGGACGGTGTCGGAATGTGCAGTGGACTCGGCTGCCCCCGAACCTACGCCGTGCTCGCCGATCATGGAGTGCATGGCCAGCAACATGGCTGCCATGACAAGAACCGCCGTGAACGCATAGGCGACTACAGGCCTTTGGTGACGGTCAGCTACGGAATTGCCGTGCGGGTTCATGTCACCTCCAGTGTCGACAAACCAGGTTGAAATCGCGGGTACCCAAAACCGTATCGACACTTGACAAAGTTCAGCTGGGAATGGCGCGGTGCAGCTCAGCTGAAATCCATTGATAGGTCTTTTGACAAAGATTGACTGGGGATATGGGCGGCAGCCGCTCATCAGAGCGGTCCGGGATGAACCCGGAGGGACAATGAGACCATGATGTCAACGACCTTCAGGCCACAAACCGCTGCGGAGCCGCGGCCGCGAGTACTGGTGGTCGACGATGAGGTGCCGCTGCTCGAGTTGGTCGCCGGCTACTTGGAGCGAGATGGGTTCGACGTGCAGACGTCAGCTGACGGCCAGTCTGCGGTGACGACGGCACGAAACTGGGCCCCCGCCATCATCGTTCTCGACTTGGGCCTACCAGGGATGGACGGCATTGAGGTTTGTCGTACCGTGCGCACCTTCACCGATTGCTACATCATCATGCTGACCGCCCGGGTTGACGAAATCGACAAGCTGGTCGGCCTCTCTGTCGGAGCAGACGACTACCTGACCAAGCCTTTCAGCCCGCGAGAGCTCGTGGCTCGAGTGCGCGCTATGCTCCGCCGGCCCCGCCCCAGCGAACAAGCCGCCGCGCTCGGCACACCGCCTCTTGTCTTTGGCTCCCTCCAAATCGACGTCGGCGGCCGCGAAGTCCGCCGAAGCGGTGAAGCGGTGGACCTGACCCGCACCGAGTTCGAGGTGTTGGCGGCATTGGCCGGTCAACCTCGAATCGTCTTCTCTCGGCAGCAACTCATTGATGCCGTATGGGGAGACGGCTGGATGAGCGATCCGCACCTTGTGGATGTGCATATCGGGCACGTACGACGCAAGATCGGTGATGATCCGGCTTCACCGGTTTTTATTAGGACGGTGCGTGGCGTCGGCTACCAGATGGGCGTGGGAGCGTGAGCAGAACACGCACACGGGTCCCTGGCCCTAGGGACCTCAGCGCCCGCCTACTTGGCGCCATCCTCGTCGTAGTTCTCGTCGGAGTCGCAACTGCCTGGGTCGTCGTCGCAGGGATCGGCCCAGCCATTTTCCACGTTCACATGATGGGCACGGGTGGTTCTGGGGCTAACTCGACGGTGCATGCCGAGGAGGCATTCCGGACGGCATCAACGCTCTCCCTAGCCGTGGCCCTCATCGCTGCTCTGGCAGCGTCAGTCGGGGTGAGCCTGTTTCTCTCCCGCCGGATCACCCGGTCCCTGGCACCCGTCACTGAAGCAGCTGGCCGGGTGGCTGACGGGGACTACACCGCGCGTATCCCCGCTGTGGGACTAGGCAGTGAGTTCGACGACCTCACTGCGGCCTTCAACTCGATGGCCACCGATCTCGGTCGGATCGAAGCGACCAGAACGAGGATGCTGGGCGACCTGGCACACGAAATGCGCACCCCCATCACCACGATCGGTGCCTACCTGGAGGCCATCGCCGATGGCGTCCAGCAAGCGGATCCGGCAACCCTCACGATGCTGGGTGACCAGGTCACCCGTCTGGCACGGCTTAGCCAGGACGTCGCCATCGTGACGACCGCCGAAGAAGGCCGACTGACAATGCACCGACGACGCCTGCTCGTTTCTCAGGTCGTCGCGGATGCAGTGGCCCAGGCGACAGCGCAATACGCTGCCCAGAACGTGACGCTGACGGTCACTATGTCCGGAGGCGCCCGGGACGCGGCTGTCGATGGGGACAGCGATCGCATCGGTCAGGTCCTGACAAATCTCCTCGACAACGCGGTTCGACACACCCCGTCCGGGGGCGAGGTCGTGATCTCCGCCGCGGTAGTCGGCGGCAGGGCGGTGGTCGCCGTCTCCGACGAGGGCGATGGAATTCCGGCCGACCACATTTTGCATGTTTTCGAGCGGTTCTACCGAGTGGACGCCAGCAGGGACCGCGCACACGGTGGCTCCGGCGTAGGCCTGGCGATCGCTAAATCCATCACCGAGGCCCACGGTGGAAGCGTTCGAGCAGAAAGCGCGGGTGTCGGCCGAGGAGCGACCTTCACCGTTGAATTGCCGTTGCTCAGCCAGAATCACTAAGGCCAACCGGTTACAGAGGTCGAGCTCAGGTCACCAATATTCAGGGGCGAATCTCGGTGTCTACACGTCGACAAACCTCGGTGTGAAAGAAACGGACACCGCATCGGTTCCTGACGGGCGGCCAGAATATGGCGATACATCAGCCGATGCTGGCAACTGTCACGTGGATGCTATCGATGCGCGTGATCGAACTGGCATCGAGGACCATGGCGATCGAGTCAAATACGAGCCGGCACACTTCGGTGGCCGGCTCAGAGCTGACGGCCCGAAAAGCCACGGACACGTTTATCCCCGCGTCTCCCATGGTGACGGCAACCAGGTTGGACGTGCGTTCTCGGTGCGTCAGCGCGTCGACAATGGCACCGACAATCGTCGCGACGACGGGCTCGGTCGGATACAGTGAGTCCACTCCAGGAACGGCTCGCACCACCGATTCCAATTCTGAGGACAGCGTGTAGGCGAGGTTAGCGGCATCAGTTACAGAATTCGCCGCGTCTTCGGTTGTCTCGACAGAACTGGTGTTCCTGGATGCGCCACCGATGCCGGGGCGAGGCGGGCTGTCAAGCATTTATGCTCCCCCGATCGTTGCGGATAAAACCGCTGCCGGGGTCTGGGGCAACACTCAGACCCTACGGCGGAGCGGACTGTGAGTCAATTTTCGCCGTCATCAGGGACGCAACCATTTCGCCCTTTCGGCTTCGCCTTTCGCCCACATTTGGCACTGCCAGCTGTTGTCGGGGGAGGGCCACCAGTAGAGAATGTCCACATGAGCGAGCTAGATGAAACTCAAGCCATCGATCAGGTGATTGATCGGTTGGCGGAACGGTTCCCGAGTCTGGAGCGCGGCCATATCGCGGACGTCGTCGACGAGGAGCATGGGAAGTTGGATGGGGGTCGGGTTCGTGACTTCGTTCCGGTCCTTGTTGAGAAGGCCGCGAAGAAGCGGCTGAAGAAGGAAGCGAAGGAGTCGAGCGTTGTGGTCGAACAGCTCGAAGCGCTGGGTCCGGTGCCGGACGGTGACCAGGCCCTGGACCCGATAGAAGTCGAGCGCGCAAGTCGTGAGGGACATCGTGGGCCCCTGCTTGGCGATCTACTGGGAGGCACCGGCGCCAACGAACGCTGATGCGCGCCAACCTGAGGGAGTGGTCTAACTCGTAGCCGCCCATCCGTCGCCACTGACACGAAGAACTGTCTTTCCGAGCGCGCGGCGCTCATCCAGCGCGGCGATTGCTTCCGGTGCCTGGGTGAACGGGACGACCTCGCCGATGACCGGCGCGAGCGCACCCCGGGCGACATCAGGAACAAGCCGCGCCCACTGGTCTTGGAGAGACACCGACGGTGAGGGCATGAGGCCTTCCCAGGCGACACCAACGATCGTCGTGTTGGTCAGCAGAAGGCGGTTCACCCGAACGGTCGGGATGCTCCCTCCGGTGAAACCGAGAACGAGCAAGCGGCCGCGGGTAGTTAGCGCCCGCAGCGAATCAGTGAAGCGCTCACCGCCCACCGGATCCAACACCATATCCACCCCACGCCCATCCGTGATGCGGCGGACCTCGGTGAGGAAGTCGAAGGGGGAGATGACGTCATCCGCACCGATGCTTCGTGACAGTTCGGCCTTCTCAGGCGTGGAGACCACAGCGATGACGGATGCGCCCCGTAGCTTCGCCTGTTGGGTGAGCGCCACTCCGAGCCCGCCCGCGGCGCCGTGGATTAACACCGTCTCACCGGCACGAAGATTGCCGCGCTCTCCCAAGGCGAATTCAGCGCTGAGCACATTTATCGGCATCGCCGCACCCTGGATGAAGTCGACACTATCGGGCAAGGGCAACACCCGATCGGCAGGGGTGACGACGTACTCGGCAAACCCGCCGGAACCAGCTACGCCAAGGACCCGGTCGCCGGCGACGAATCCGGAATCGGGATCAGCGTCAGCGATGATGCCGGAGAACTCACATCCCACAGTGAATGGAAGCGGAACTTTCAGCTGATACTCGCCGCGCGACTGCAGCACGTCAGGGTAAGCGACACCGGCGGCATGTACTTCTACGAGTACCTCTCCCGGGCCGCGGCTCGGGATGGGGATTTGCTGCATCTGCAGCAGTCGTGGTCCGCCGTGCGTTGTATTTCGCAGCGCGTGCATCATCGTGCGGTGTGGACTCATGACTCAATCATCCGCCGGTGGATGGCTCGATCGATTCACCTCACCCGTTGTCGCGTCCGACCGGGAGTATCCCCGCGGGAATTTCTATCGGCCGAGCCGTCTGCTGGAATGGGAGCGCAGCCGCGGCACCGTGCGGAGCGAGAGAGACCTCAGGAGGGTGACCATGAGGGGCGACACGCTGCGGCAGCATGCGCGTAACCGCGTCTGGGAGCTCCCGGGGACCACGTTGGAGCATCCGTTCGGGCCGGATTGGGACGTCTTCAAGGTGCGCGAGAAGGTCTTCATGCTGATGACCGAGATCACCGGTGAGCCGATCGTTATCCTCAAGGCCGACCCGGAGGACGCAAGAGCTCTGCGCGAGCAGTACGCGGATATCACCCCCGGCTACCACATGAACAAGCAGCACTGGATCACCTTGCATCCCGACGGAACCCTGGAGAAGGATCTTGTCGACGACCTCGTCACCGAGTCCTATCGGCTCGTCATTGGGAACCTGCCCCATGCCCAGCGGCCGGTCGACCCCCGAACGTTCGGCCAGAGAGAACTGTGACCCCCTCGGGAGAGTGACGTCACCAGCACGCCCGCGACGCCGGCCTAGCGATGGATTGATGCCCGGCTCTCCACCCGGCTCTTCAACGATTGATTGAACGCGACATACCCTCCCGCATTGTGACTCTTCGCGAAGAGGCCTTCGAAGGGCCTGGTGAGGACGCCGGAAAAGGTCTCGGTGTTGGTTACCTGAGTGCTGCCGTCGGTCTTGCGGACGAGGGTGAAGTTGTGCTCGCCGAGGAACAGGGCCGCCCTGATAATCGTCGCCGACCATTGCAGTTCCTGGCTCTCGGTGACAGCGGTGACCGTCGATGTGAACCAAAATCCAGGCATGCGCATTTTGGGTCTGTTCCCGACTTCTGGGACCCCGTCCACACGAGAGAAGTTGCTCCAGTCGCCGTAAGCAGGGAAGTCGGAAAGGACGTCCCAAACCTCTTCGGGTGTGGCCGCGATGTCGATCGTGGGGCTGGAGCGTTCCGGTGGGGCGCGGACGTCAATCGGCAAGACCAGTTGGCCCTCACCGAGAACGACGATCGCATCGGAGAAGAAAACGGGAAACATGGACAACACCCTCGCCGTTTCTGACCGGGATGGGGCGAACATGCTCGTCGCCGACTGGGTCGCCATGTGGAACGGCGACGAAGCGATCGCCGAGGAGATCATCTCCGACGACAACCGTGTTCACGCCGCCATGTTCGATGGGGGCGACAGCGCCGTGGGCGGCGTCTCCGGAATGAAGGACCTCGTCGTGCAGATGGGAACCCTCATGTCCGACCTCGTCTTCTCGATCGACGTCGGTCCCCTCGTCGACGGCGACCACGTCGTGGTCCGTGGGGTGGCAACCGGACACTACGGCGGCGGCATGCCCGGGGGTCGGAGCGCCGGTGGGCAGGGTAATGACCTTCCACGGCACCGACATCCTGCGAATCGCGAACGATCGGGTCATCGAATATTGGCTCAACGCTGACACCCTGGACCTCATGACTCAACTGCCGGTCGGCGCCGGCTGACCATCACTCGTCAGACGAAGACGAGGTGAGTGTCGCAGAGTGCGTCTGGAGCTCGTCTGCTGCGGCACGCAAGTATCGGCTGATCGCGGCCTGCTCCTCGGGCGAGAATTCGAGTGCGAGGCTGTCCAGCGCGGTGAAGAGCGGGGCGAGCTCTCCGAGGATGCGACCCACGGCGGAAGCCTGCGGCACTAGGTTGACTCGACGCCGGTCAGTCGCATCCCGGGCGCGCGCGATGTGGCCCGCAGCTTCGAGGCGGTCCGCCAGTTCGGTCGCCGAGCCGGTACTGATGCCCAAACGGTGGCCAAGTTCGGCCGGCCCGAGCTGGGTTCCTTCCAGATCCATGATGTGACCCATCGCCTCGAAGTCGAGGGCGCGCAGTCCCACCTTGGAGGCCAGGGCGTGCTCGAGCTGGGACGCGGCGCGATTCACCGAGCGCAGCGCCCACGACAGTTCTGCAGCCGACATTCTGCTGCGCTCGACCTGCTCCGCTCCCGGGATGTCGCTGTTTTTCGCCATGGCCACATCATAGTTGACATTTCCTTCCGTAACGGAGACACTCGGTAAAGGAGCTAAAGGAAGGGAATAGTCATGACCGCACTCCCACCCACCACTGCCGCACCGCACATGCCGCTCAACCCGACTCAGCTTCGTGGGCTGCTTGTTGTGCTCTGTGCCGCCCTCGCGCTGGTCGTTGCGGGCAACTCGGCACTGGCGATCGCCTTGCCCGACATCGCGATCGACCTTGAGGCTGACCAGTCCGAGCTGACCTGGATCATCGATGCGTACGCCCTGACCTTCGCCGCCCTCCTTCTCACTGCGGGCATCGCCGCTGACCGAGTCGGGCGGCGCACGATTCTCGTGATGGGCTTGCTGATCTTCGGGGCGGCCAACGTCGCGTCAGCGTTCGCGCCCGACCCCGGCTGGTTCATCGCCCTGCGGGCCATTGCCGGGGTGGGCGCCGCCGCGGTCTTTCCCGTAACCCTCTCCGCGCTCGTTGATGCGTATCCGCCCGAGCGACGAACCTTTGCCATCGGAGTGTGGTCGGGGGTCAGCTCTGCCGGCGCGGTGGCTGGCACGATCATCGCCGGTGCTCTCCTCGAAGCGTATTGGTGGGGAAGCGTGCAACTGGTGTTCGGCAGCGTCGCCGTTGCCCTGATCATCCCGGTACTGATGCTCGTTGCGCAGAATCGCAACCCGCGGCTTTCTCTCGACCCGTTGGGCGCACTCTGGTCGATCATCGCTTTGGCTGGGCTCGTCTTCGGCGTGGTTGAGGGCCCTCAGCGCGGATGGCTCGACCTCGTCACCCTGCTGGCGTTCGCCGTCGGCGCTCTGGGTTTCGTGGCGTTCGTCGTGCACCAGTTGCGTGCGAAAGATCCGTCGCTCGACGTGAGGCTGTTCGCCAATCGTGGACTGGCCGCGGGATCCCTCATCGTCACCGTTCAGTTTTTCGCCTCGCTCGGGTTCTTCGTGCTTTCGCCGCAGTATCTGCAAATCGTGTTGGAGTACACGCCGCTCGGAGCGGCTCTGGCCCTGCTCATCGTTCCCGTCGGCGTCGGCGCAGGCATCGGGATATCGGCCGCACTCGAAAGGAGGTTTGGTGCACGCGTACCCGGCTCATTGGGCCTGCTGCTCATGGGGGTCGGGCTCTTCGTCTGCGCAGCGGGCCTGGCCGGCGGGGTGGATGCTTCGATCTGGGTGTTGGGAGCCGGCGTCCTGGTGTTCGGCATCGGGTTTGGCATGGGGATCACCCCCGGAACCCAACTCATCATTGAGGGTCTCCCCGCGGAGCGGCGCTCCGTCGCGAGCGCCGTCAACGACATCACCCGCGAGGTCGGCGGCGTGCTCGGAATCGCCGTGCTCTCGAGTGTCCTGATCAGCTTCTACCGGAGCGACATCAAGCCGGCGCTTGACGGGATTCCCGACCAGGTGCGCCAGGTCGTCGACGCCGGCGCCGGTGCCGCGATCGGCATCGCCGATTCGTTCGGCCCGGAAGGCGAGGCCCTCGCACGTGCTGCCCGGGAAGCGTTCGCGGTCGGGTTCAGCGCGGCGATGCTCGCCGGGGCCGTGACCCTGGTCGTAGCGTCGATCATCACCTTCCTCATCGCACCCGCTCAGCACGAAGTCGCGACGGGTGAATTCCCAGCAGACGCCCACCGGTAGTTAACCTGGTGCTTACCTTGCGGGCTGAGGATTACATCATGATCACCATGACAGCCATCGTGCGCCCGGTCGAATCGCTCCGTAGTTTCCCGCAACTGGGCCAGAATCTTCGTCGGCACTACGAACACACACTGTTGTTTACGGATCAAATGTTCGTAATCTTTCCCGGCATCGGTGCGGTCCTCGTGACCGAGCACTCCAGCAGGTATCGATTCGACATCGTGGGAACCGATCAGGCAATCGCCGACCATCGCGTCATGAAGCTTGAGGCCTACATACTGAACGAAACCGGCGGTCAACGCATCCGGTTTGATTGGGCCAAGGCCGCCTACGTCCCTGTGCCCTTCCGGTAGGCAGCACCTCGCACAGGCGGACCGGTGTGACGGCCAGGCTCGAGGAACGAGCATGTAGACGACGTGCAGAGCACCGGACACCACGGCTCCCAGCATGAAGCCGCTCCGGTCGGTGCTCCGGGCTTTTGTCCTGTCAGATGACGGCCCCTAACAGGTAGCCCCTTTCCTCCTGTCCCGCCCGCGCGGATAATGAGGACATGGATGTGCCGCCGGCGCCCGGCGAGTTCGACGAATCCACCGAGTTGGAGCGCCTGCGGCGACGCGCGTACGGACGGAATGCCGACATCGCGGGGGATGCGGCGGCTCGGGCTCGGCTCACCGAACTGGAGGCCGCGGTCACCGACCCCGACCCTGACTCACGGGCGGTCACCGAGAGCGACCCCGCCGAGGGTCCGATCGCGGATTCCGTTCCCATCGGCGAAGCCCCCGCGGCGCCATGGTGGCGCCGCCGCCGAAGCTGGCTGACGATCCTCGGCGGGACCATCACGACCCTCGCCCTAACCGCGGCCATCGTCGCGTGGATGCAGCCATCTGCGCCGGACTACGTGCGCACGCCGAACTACGCATTTCCCCCGGACGCCATTCTCGGGCTGGTGTCGGAGGGCACGGAGGCCGATGAGCCGAACGACCCGCACGGCACTCTCAACCGGCTGGGGCTGAATGCCGATGCGATGCGGCGCTACGAAACCTACGGGTACCTCACCGTCTGGAGCGGGAAATCTCGCTACGGTTCTACCTGCCTGCTCGTGGCCCATCCCGTTCAAGGGCTCAACGAGGGGATCGGTGCCGAAGCGTGTTCCCCCGACGGTGACGAGACCATCGCTGACCTAGCGCAGACGACGCGCAGTCTCACCCGGTTCGTGCTCAAGAGTGACCATGTCGATGTTTACGAGTACGTGCGGCCCGCGGAGCCGGGCCCGCCGCCAGGCTGACCAGACGCCGCGAGCTGATCCGGTCGACCGGTGTCCGCGTGCCCACTAGCGTGAGTGTCGGGGGATCAATGACCTGTGGTATCTCTTCATAGTCTCTCGGCAATCTGGTGCGCCGAGCGGGCCGGTCGAGCCGATGGCACTATCTGGCCGTCAGGCTGCCTGCGCCGCTGCCGCACCTCATCCTCGACGCGACCTCGAACAACAGGCTCGGCAGCGACCTGCCCACCGGAGTCGATCGCGCCCAGCGGTTGTCTCTTGAGGGAGGTTTCGACCGGTGGTTCCACCTGTATAGGCCGGTCACGTACCGGTCGGACGTGCTCTACCTGCTGCCAGCGCTCGTCGATATCGGGATGAACGGGTAACCGGGCAGGAGGTCGCCCCGGTTCCTTTTTTGCACGTTGCTCTACGTCGTGCCCGGGATCTTCGCGTTTGCCGGGCTGATGTCCATCATCGACGGCAGGTAAGACCAGGCCGGGCGCCCAACCCTTGACACGCTACTTGTTTTTTGCAAGTGTGGATGGTGTCCATCTCCGGACCCCTCAGTGATACCGAACCCACGAAAGGAAGAGCACCATGACTTCGATGTTCGTCAATCTGCCGGTGACCGATCTGGATCGCGCGAAGGCCTTCTACACGGCGATCGGATTCACCATCAACCCGCTTTTCACTGATCACAACGCGGCCTGCGTCGTCGTAGAGGAGGATCACAGCGCGATCATGCTGCTGGTCCGCGCGTATTTCCAAACCTTCACCGAGCTTCCCCTCGGTGACCCGGCCGTGAACCCGTCGGTGTCGACCGCAATCTTCCTGGACAGCCGGGAAGCGGTAGACGCCAGCGTCGCCGGGGGCGTCGCAGCCGGAGGCACGGAGGCGCAGGAGCCTTCCGACTACGGCTTCATGTATCAGCGTCAACTCACTGACCCCGACGGCAACATTGTCGAGTTCGGCTACATGGAGCCGGTCGCCGCCGAGCAGGGGCCGGGCGCCGTCCTGAACCAGCAGGCCTAGCCAGCGATGGCTGCACGCGACTATGGGCAGTACTCCGGTGTCTCCCGCGCCATGGAACTCGTGGGCGAGCGCTGGGCCCTGCTCATTGTTCGCGACCTGCTCGTTGGGCCGCGCCGCTATGGAGAACTCGCCGAGGGACTGCCTCGCATCCCGAGCAACATCCTGGCGGCGCGACTCAAGGAACTGCAGTCGGCCGGTGTGATCCGCCGGGCACCGCGCTCGCGCGTGATCGTCTACGAGCTGACGCCGTACGGCCGCGAGCTCGAGCCCGTTGTGCTGGCGTTCGGCGCCTGGGGCTTCAAGGCGATGGGTGAGCCGCGGGATGAGCAAGTCATCACTCCCGACTCGCTGACGATGGATCTGCGAACGACGTTCCGCGCCCAGGTGGCAGCGAAGCTGCCCCCCACCGCCTACGCGGCGCAATTCGGTGGCGCCGAGCTGCTCATCAGGGTAAAGGGCAGAACCCTGGACGTGACCCGCGGGGACGGACCAGCAGACCTCGCCTTTGTGGCCGGTCCGGACATCCACCTGCTCATTCTGGGTGAGCTCGCACCGGCTCGTGCGATCACAACGGGGGTGATCAAGGTGCTACATGGACGTGCCGACCTGCTCGACCGTTTCGCGAGCACCTTCAATCTGGTCGCCTGATCACGAGCGCGACCGCGTCGTCCGGCGTAGCTTGGGGGGCAAACGGCGTCACCTTGACCTGAGGGAGCTGAAGATGAAACGACGACTTCGATGCCGGCCCGGGTTGCACAAATGGGTCATCAAGCAGGACTCGCCGGACGCGCCGAGGTACCACGGCTGCCGCTTCTGCGACAAGATCAGGGACGACAGACAGCCCATTGCCGACCTTGGCGGCGGCTTTTGAGTCTCCGGGTGTTGCACCGAGTGCTTCAAACTCCGAGACTCGAAACCATCGGTTCGGTCGAGCCTCACTGTGACGAAAGTCCCGCTTCACCCCGCGTAGCGTTGACCGGGCGGGATCGACATGCCTGACGATGTGGGCACGACGCTCACCAGCCACGTCCGTCCGCGAGGAGACAACGCCATGACACCTGCGCCGAGGTCGCGCGTCCGCAGCACCCGCACCGGTCGGGCTCCGCTGAGCAGCCTTGGCATCCCGTTCGGGCTGTCCGGCCTGGCCGGCACCTGGACCATGGCCGCACACACCTCGCTCACGCCGAACATCATCGCCGAGGGAATGTGGATGCTCGCGGCAGCCGCCTGGATCGTCGTCGTCACGAACTACCTCCGGCGATCCGGTTATCACGGCGGCAGCATCGGCGAGGATCTCCGCGACCCCGTGCAGGGCCCTTTCGCGTCGCTCGCACCGACGTCGGCGTTGTTGGTCTGCACCCACTACGCGCAGTATTTCCCGCTCGCCGGCCGCATCGCCACGGGTGTATTCATGGTGATCGGCCTGCTCTTCGGCACCTGGTTTCTTGCTCAGTTCGCTCTCCGCGAGCGCAGCATCGACAGCATCCACGGCGGCTACCTGTTGCCCACCGTCGCCGCAGCGTTCATCATCGGGCAGGGGGCAGGCACGTTCGGCTGGACGTTGTTGGGCGAAGCGGCCATCGCTGTCGGTATCTTGTTTTGGCTGATGCTGGGCACGATCATCCTGGCGCGGATGGCGTTCCGCCCGGCGCCGCCCGACGCTCTCCTGCCGACCTTCGCGATCTGGTCCGCACCGCCGGCGGTCGCCGGAAACGCGTGGTTCGCGGTCAACGGCGGCCGCGTCGACCTGGTCGAGACGATGTTGCTCGGTGCCTTCGTCGTGCTGATCCTCGTGCAACTGATGATGCTGGGCACCTACTGGCGGCTGCCTTTCACCCTGGGGTTCTGGGCATTCACGTTCACCGCGGCCTCCAGCGGAACCTATACGGCACACTGGCTGGCGCTCTGGGGCGGTCCAGGCCACGCGGTGTGGGCGTGGCTCGCCACTGGGGTCGCCACGATGCTGATCGGGAGCATCGCCGTGCGATCCGTCGCCCTGCTGAGCGGTCGGACTGGTAAGCCGAGCTGGGCCGACCCGAAGCCGGGAGAGTCGGGCCCGTGTAGTCCGTGATGGTCGCACTCTGGATGTGATGTCTAGCGGCAGAGGGCGTGCGGGACGATCATGGGCCGATGGTGCTCTTCACTGATCGCGTGGAAGCCGGTCGTCGACTGGCCCTGCAGCTCGACTACCTGCGTGGGCAGGACATTGTGGTACTCGGCATTCCCCGCGGGGGAGTGCCGGTGGCGTACGAGGTCGCCGCGTCACTCGACGTCCCTCTCGACGTCATCGTCGTGCGCAAGCTCGGCGTGCCCTTCCAGCCCGAATTCGCGATGGGCGCCATCGGCGAGGGCGGGGAGCAACTCATCGACGAATCGACCGTGGCCTTGACCGGGGTGACCGACGCCGAGGTGAGCGCGGTCGAAGCTCGCGAGCGGGTGAACCTCGACGCGCGGGTCGAGCGACTTCGGCCGGGCCGCGACCGGATCCCACTCGATGGCAAAACCGTCGTGATCGTGGATGACGGGGTGGCTACGGGGGCGACAGCACGAGTGGCGTGCGACGTGGCCCGCAGGTTCGGCGCCGCGACCGTGATCCTCGCGGTGCCCGTGATCGCCGCCTCGACCCTGGCGGAGATGACCGGCGCTGACGACATCGTCTACCTGGCGGCGCCGGAGACCTTCTGGGCGGTCGGCCAGTTCTACACCGACTTCTCGGCCACCACCGACGACGAGGTCGCTCGGCTGCTCGACGAGGCGGCACGGCGGCTCACCGGGCCGTCGGGTGCTGGCGACTCGGACCTCGAGCCGGGGGTCGACGACGAGGTCGAGATACCCGTCGACACAGTGCCCCTGAACGGGCATCTGCACCTGCCCGCGTCGCCGACCGGCGTGGTGCTCTTCGCCCACGGGAGCGGCAGCAGCCGGCACAGCCCCCGCAACCAGTACGTGGCCGATGTGCTGTTCGAGGCCGGGCTGGGCATCCTCCTGTTCGACCTGCTCACGCCGGAGGAGGAGCTGGACCGGGGGAACGTCTTCGACATCGAGCTGCTGGGCCGGCGATTGGTCGCCGTCACCGGCTGGCTGACCGACCGGTCCGACACCGCCGGATGCCGGATCGGCTACTTCGGTGCCAGCACCGGAGCCGCCGCAGCCCTGTGGGCGGCCGGCGATGCCGAGACTCATATTGCCGCTGTCGTGTCTCGCGGGGGCCGGCCCGACCTGGCCGAAACGAGACTACCGCTGGTGACCGCGCCCACCCTGCTCATCGTCGGCGGTGCCGATATCACCGTGCTGGAGGGCAACCGCGAGGCACAGAAACACCTGCGCTGCGAGAACCGGCTGGCCGTCATACCCGGCGCCACCCACCTGTTCGAGGAACCGGGCGCCCTGGGCGCCGCCGCCGAATTGGCCGCCGACTGGTTCGCCGGCCACCTGGTGCCGCCGAACACCGCGGAGCCCGCCTAGGAACCAAGAAGTTTCCCGATCAGATGCAAAAAAGGCGCCATCCGGGGCCCCCATGCCGTATGGTCCCCCCTGGGGGAACAACAATGAAGCTTCGACTTGCCGTGAAAGATGTGTCCGGGGTGGTGGGTGAGGTCGTCGTGACGGCGGATGTCACCGCCGCGGTGAGTGACATCGCCAGACACCTCTCCAGCCGAACGGTTCGCGGAACACCGGGGTTCTCGGCAGACACGGCCGGCGCCCAGCCCCCTGGGCTGGCCCCGGACCTCACCCTGCGAGCGGAATACCCTGGCCTCGTCACCGAAGTCCGCCGCCGCGCCCGTCTGGTGCGCTCCACCGGAGACGCCGACCTGCAGACCGTAGAGTGGATCTTCCTCGTCGTCGGCATCCTCGTGATCGCCGGTATCGTCATCGCCGCGGTGACGGCGTTCGTGCAGGCCCAGGTCGGCAAGCTGCCGGGCTAAGCCGCAGACCATGGCCAGACGACCGCGTTTCCGCACCACCCTCACGGCACTTCGTCGTGAGGGGGCGTCAGAGCGCGGTTCACAGACGGTGGAAGCCCTCATCGTGCTGCCGATCCTGTTCGGCGTCTTCTTCGTCATTGTGCAGGGTGCGGTGTGGTTGCACGCCGGCAACATCGCCCAGGCCGCAGCGTCCAGCGCCTACAACGCGGCCCGGCTGTATGACGCCGTGGCGGCGGATGGCGTGGCCGCCGGCACCGCTTCTGCCCAGCAGACCGGCACTGTGCTCGACGGTGCCGTGGTGGTGGTGGATAGCACGATCACCACCGTGACCGTGACCGTCACCGTCACCGTCAGCGGCAACGCACCCACGCTGGTTCCCGGCTGGGACACCCGAGTGGAACGCACAGTGTCCGGACCGGTAGAACGGTGGATCACACCATGAGGCTACGTCGATGGCTGCGCGGGCGGCTGCACGGCTCCGGCGAGCGCGGCTCGATGTCCGTCGAGCTGGTGCTGATCGCGCCGGCGCTGGTCCTGGTCATCCTGCTGCTGGTGGCCGGCGCCCGGGTGGCCCTGGCCGGCAACGCCGTCGAATCCGCCGCTGTCGCCGCGGCCCGGGACGCGTCGCTGTCCCGCACGACCGCCGGCGCCCAGGCCAGCGCACAGCTGGCCGCGCAGACCTCGGTGGCGCAGTCCGGCCTCGCCTGCGCGGACTTCAGCGTGTTCGTTGACGACAGTGGGCTCAATGTTCCCCTGGGGGAGGTAGGCACCGTGAGCCCCATCACCACCACGGCGAGCTCGCCCGTGGACGCCTTCCGGGAACGACCATGACTTCTCGCCGACTCATCGCATCTGATGTACTTCCAGTCCTTCAAAGGAGCACCATGACCACGCTGATCACCCCGATGTCAATCAGTCAGAAGCGCACGTTTGGCCTTTTGGGCTCGTCCCTGGTGGCCGCAGTGATTCTGGCAGGTTGTTCGAGCCCGGCACCACAGGCTGCGCCGACCCCTGAAGCCACCGCCGCGACAGCTACTCCACAGAGCTCGGCGGCTCCCGCGCCGACACCCACCTCATCGGCTGCTCCCACGAGCGAGTCTGAGGCTGTGGTCGCGGCCGAGGCGACCCTCGCTCAGTTCGTTCAGATCATGAACGCTGTTATTGCGGAGAAGGGAGTTTCACCCGAGCGAATCAACGCGGTTGCAGTCCCTCCAGCAAATACCTCTGTCATCACCACGGCTCAAGCCATCGCCGATCAGGGCTACGTGGTCACCGGGGGAATCACCAGCACCGTAGAGGACTCATATTCTGGGGGCCTGGAAGCGGATGGGACGACCGTCCCCTTCGGATCTGTGATGATCACCACCTGCTACGACAGCTCCACCCGAACGGTCACCCTGCCCAGCGGGGAGGCTGCACCCCAGCCACCGAACCCGCGTGGTTTGTCGACAATAACTGTCGTATATAGCCCCGCCGCGGGTGCCTGGTTTGTGAGGTCGTTGGAGGACACAGGTGAAGCTTGCTAAACAACAGACGTCTGCTCCTCCTCACCTTGCTCAATGGAGCACTCGTTGCAGGAGCAGTTGCCGGCGCTCCCATCGCGGCCTTCGCCGAGACCGCACCCGGTCTTTACTGCAACGAGTTCGGGAGGAGATCACCGGAGCCGTCCTGGACGCCGCCGACGAGCTTGCCGCGCGGGCCCGGATCTCGGGCGACGCCGACAGTGCTGCCCTCGCCGCGAGCGCGCGCGGGCTCGTCGAGCCTGTACCGTTGGTCGAGCCTGCGGCGTTAGTCGAGCCTGTCGAGACCCGGTGAGACAGGTCAAAAAACTGCATCGTCGCGCAAAATTTGTCAGAAAGGATGCGGAGAGCCCGAACGGGTGATCCCAACCAAGTCAGTATGAAAACCTTCTTCCACCACTTCTCGTGGTCGCTCATCGTGTCCTTGATAGCGCTCGTCATCGCGCTGGTTTACGGCGGCTGGGCTGCGGTTGCCCTCTGCGTGATCCTTGGGCTGATGGAGATCTCACTGTCATTCGACAACGCGGTTGTCAATGCCAGGGTGCTGGAGAAAATGTCGGAATTCTGGCAGAAGATCTTCCTCACGATCGGCATCCTCATCGCCGTCGTGGGGATGCGCCTGATCATGCCGCTCATCCTGGTGTCCGCAACCACGGGTCTGTCTTTCGGCGAGGTCATCACCCTGGCCCTGCAGAAGGGTGACCCGGCCACCGTCGGCACCTACGGCCACTATCTGCACGATGCCCACCCGCAGATTGCGGCCTTCGGCGGAATGTTCCTGCTCATGCTGTTTCTGGACTTCATTTTCGAAGAGCGGGACATCACCTGGCTCAGCTGGTTGGAGAAGCCGCTCGCACGGGTTGGAAAGCTCGATTCCTTGTCCTACGTTGTCGCGCTCGCAGCCCTGCTGGGCGGAGCTGCCATTGCCGACGATGCCTCTGTGGTCCTTGTTGCCGGCGTGCTCGGCCTCATCACGTACGTTCTGGTGAACGGACTCGGGTCATTGTTCGAGGGCAGCGACGCGGCCGAGGCAGTGTCGGACACCACACGCGGCGGCGCGTCCACGCTTGCCGTGCTCACCGGCCGGGCAGCGTTCTTTTCTTTCCTCTACCTCGAAGTCCTCGACGCCTCTTTCTCGTTCGATGGCGTCATCGGCGCGTTCGCAATCACCGCGGACCCGATTATCATCCTGCTCGGTCTCGGTCTGATCGGCGCGATGTTCGTCCGATCGCTCACCATCTTCCTGGTGCGCCAGGGCACCCTCAACGATTACATCTACCTCGACCATGGCGCCCACTGGGCCATCGGTGCGCTCGCGGGCATCCTGCTTCTGAGTATCGGTTTTGAGATCCCGGAGATCGTCACGGGTCTCATCGGGGTGTTCCTGATCTGCGCGGCCTTCCTCTCGTCGGTTCTCGTGAACCGGCGCGAATCGGCCGAAACCCTGGTCAAGGCCCCTGAACTCGTCGACAGTCCCTAGCGTCGGTTCTCGCCGCGCCAGCGACCGTCGTGGAAGGCCAGGGCCGCCGGGCGCACCTCGACGACTCCGTAAAGTGCGGCAGGGCACTTCTCCGCCCATTCCAGCGCGGCGGCCCGGTTCGGCACGTCGATCACGAAGCAGCCGGACAGGGATTCGACGGCGTCGATGAATGGACCGTCGCGCACCTCCCTGCTGCCGCCGCGGAGCGTCACCGTGGTTGACTCCGCGGCGGGCCTGAAGATATCCGCTGCGACCAACGCGCCTGATTCCTGTAACGACGCCGCGTACGCGTCGAACAGCTCCCGAAACGGCGGCAGCTCCTCCTCGGAGATGTCGCCCTCCCTGGTCTCAGCCTTGATGATGAGCAACGAGAAGCGCATGAGATCTCCTTCGATATGCGGTTACAAGTCGAGCGATTCGTGGGGTTCGAGCGGGAAGAAGGTGCCGCCGTTCTGTTCCGTGGCGGACTTGATGCGGGAGCCGGCGAGGTCCTTGCCGCTCCGCGACAAACCCATCTCGTGGGTCGGAAAGCTGCGCACCGGCTTGATCGCGAGAACGTAGTCGATGACCTCGCTGATCTTCAGCCACGGCGCCCCTGCCGGGACGGCCAGGGTCTTCACCGTGACTCCCTCGGGGATGGTGAACGCATCACCGGGGTAGAACAGCTCGTCGTTCACGAGCACCCCCACGTTGTCGATCACCGGGATGGACGAGTGGATCACGGCGTGCTTCTGGCCGAAGAACCGCAGCGTGAACGGGCCCGCCTCAACGGTGTCTCCCTCGGCGACCACTGTCACGGCGATGTCACCGGCCGCCGCGGCGACACCGGTCGGCCCGTAGATGGGAACGCCGGGGTTCATGGCCAACACCCGGTTCAACTGCTCGGGTGTCCAGTGGTCGGCGTGCTCGTGGGTGATCACGATCGCGGCCGCATTGGCGGTCTCGGTCAGCGCGGTGGTGAACGAGCCGGGATCGATGAACAGCTTCTGCCCTGAGGCTTCGAGGACGAGTGCGGCGTGTTCGAGTTTGGTCAACTTCATGTCTCGAGCTAATACCCAAACCAGACCGCGGGCAACGCGCGACACGCGCATCCTGCGAGCACCCGCACCCGCACCCGCACCCGCACCCCGCACGACGCGCGGACGACGCGCTCGATTTGAACTCGGTAACCAGGCTGTGGCATACTCGTGAAGTTGCAAAAACGGCCCCATCGTTTAGCGGCCTAGGACACCGCCCTCTCACGGCGGTAACACCGGTTCGAATCCGGTTGGGGTCACCAACGCCCGGCCTCCTTCTCACGAAGGAGGCCGGGCATTTTTGTTTTGGGACGTTCGACCCTGTCGTTGCTGAACGCCGGCTGGGAATCTGGGACTCACAGCCCACTGTCAGACGACACGGGCGACACCAATCGACCCAGAGGAAACCTCCCATGGCCACCAGCACCACTCGCGGGGCAGCGGTCACCGCCCCCGCCGCGACGACCGGCACCACCCTGCTCCAGCGTCGAACCCTCGCGGTGCTGCGACTGGCCATCGGATTCATCTTCCTCTGGGCGTTCCTCGACAAGACCTTCGGTTTGGGCTTCTCCACTCCCGCCGAGAGTGCCTGGCTCAACGGTGGAACCCCGGCGCAGGGCTTCCTGAACAGCCCCGGCGTCACCGGGCCGCTGCAGCCCTTCTTCGTCGGAATCGCCAGCCCGCTGGTGGACTTCCTCTTCATGCTCGGCATGATCGCCGTGGGACTCGCCGTCATGCTCGGTGTGGGTCTGCGGGTCAGCGCCGTTGCCGGCAGCCTCATCATGGTCTTCATGTACCTGGCCGAGTGGCCCTTCGCCGCCGGCGCGGCCTCGACCAACCCGCTGGTGGACTACCACATCATCTACGCGCTGGCTCTGATCGTCGTCGCCGTCTTCGCGGCCGGCGACACCTGGGGCTTCGGCAAGACCTGGAAGGCACTGCCGATCGTGCAGAAGTACACCTGGCTGATCTAGCCAGTCAGCACGCAGAAGTACCTGGCCGGCCGCCCCTCGGGGTGGCCGGTTCTGTTCTGCCCGCAGCCGGCCGCAGGCTACTTGGCGGCGCCGCGCTGGTTGCCGCGGGTGATTCGGGCGACTTCGTCGTCAATGGCGTCTTCGGTGATGATGCCCCGGTTGGGTCCGAAGGCGTCGAGGCCGATGAAGAAGGCGGCGATGCCCATGCCGCCGATCGGCCAGATCGGCCAGAAATACCCGCCCGGATCCGTCAACAACCACACGGCGATGACGATGAGAGAAACCCCGAGCCAGACGCCGCAATAGTTCCAGAAGTCACGGCGCGCCTTGAGCCGCTTTGTCGCGAGTTTGCGGAGTTCTTCGTTGTTCATACCGCGAGGGTATCGCCGGTACGGTGCCGCGACCATCCCCCGACCGGCCGAGGTGGCCGAAGGGGAGTGCGACGCCCGTATTTCCCGATCAGAGTGCGTCTGAACAAGCCCAGGGTATTGGTACGGTGGTACCTCGACTTCCCCCGAACAGGGCGGAAGCGCTCCGAATCGGAGCCGGACGGATTTTTTCGGAGTGCACATGGCAGTCAACGGCGAGAGTGCGATCACCCTCGGCGACTCGAGCGTGCACTTCAGCTTCAGTGCCGGCAGCGACGTCGGACGGGTGCGCAAGGTCAACGAGGACAGCTATCTGGCCCAGTCACCGGTGTTCTTTGTCGCCGACGGCATGGGTGGTCACGCGCACGGTGACGCCGCCAGCCAGACCGTCATCCGGGTCTTCGACGACCACATCGAACAGGGCGTGCCCTCGACCCCCGAGCGGATCCTCGACGCGATCCACTCGTCGAACGACGCGGTGCGCGACCTCAGCGCTGCTGACGACTTCGGTACCGCAGTGTCCGGCACGACCCTCACCGGCGTCGCGTTCGTCGATGCCGGCGACGACGTCGGCTTTCACTGGATGGCGTTCAATATCGGTGACTCCCGTATCTACACCTGGGATGGTCGTACCCTCGAGCAGCTCAGCGTCGACCACTCCGCGGTTCAGGAGATGGTGGACGCAGGCTTGATCAAGGCGATGGATGCCGAGAGACACCCGGACCGCAACGTCATCACCCGCGCTATCGGGGCCGACGAATTCGTCGACGCGGATGTCTGGCTGTTGCCCGCGACCGGACGCCACACCTTCCTGCTCTGCTCCGACGGTCTCACCAAGGAACTGTCGGTCGTCGAGATCGCGGAGCTGCTGGCCTCGCACGCCGTTCCCGAGGACCTCGGATCACTGGCCGACGTGCTCGTCGCCGCTGCGCTGGCCAAGGGCGGCCGGGACAACGTCACCGTCGTCATCGTCGAGTCGACATGGGGTGATCCCGGCCCGGACAACGATGTGACCCGCGAAAGCCCGGCGGGGTTGCACCAGAATCTTGAAGATACGCGGCCACGCAACACGAATCCGGACTGAAGAACGGCAATGGGGGGATCTGTGCTTTCGTACGACGACGACAACCGGGGCGGATGGCTGGCGGCAGCGACGGGGGACCGTCTGGTGCTCCTGCCCGCCGCCGATTCCGCCGCCGGCGCCCGCGTCTGGGCGAGCCTGGTCGGTGCCGGGTCGAGCGAGCAGGGTGCCCGCGCCGTGCTCGACGAACTCACCGCCGGTGGCCTGTCCAAGACCCCGCCGTTCGCTCTTCTCACCTGGGATGACTCCGTGCCGGCGACGGTACGGGTCTTCGTGCGCGGAGAAGTCGAGGTCGTTCTGACCACGGCCGACGGTGACCTGTCGATCGGCGGCCTGGGCATCTCAACCTGGGTGGAGCGCTCCGTAGCGGACGTCACCGCTCTCTCGGTGACCGCTGTGCCCGTTGTTTCGGATGCCGACCCGATCGGCACGGATGACCTCGCCGCCCTGCCACTCGGGGCCGGCCTTCCCCTCCGGGCGGGCATGGTGCGCACCCGTCGCCTGCGCCTGGCCGTCGACGGCGCCAGTGCGGCGTCGCCGACTCGGGCCGAGCCGACTCGAGTCGAGCCCGTTCGAGTGCAACCGACCGCGCAGATCGTGCCGCCGCCGGCAGCGCCGAAGACCGCACCGCCGCCGCTGCCGCCGGCCCGCCCGATCGCCGAACCGGCCAGCGAGCAGACCATCTCCGACATCCCGGCGGCGGAGCCTGCCAACGCACCGCCCGCCGAGCCCGCCCCAGAGCCCGACGCCGACCCCGCCGGCGGCTACGACCATTTGTTCGGTGCGACCGTGATGCGCGGTGTCGAGCAGGCGGCCGTGCGGCCTGAAGCCGAGGCCGATGACGACGAGCCCGTCGCGCCGGCAGTTGTCGCGCCCTCCGACACCGACCCGGACGACGACGACCCGGACGACGACGAGCTCGACGGCGACGAGCTCGACGGCGACCTGCCAGGCGACCACGACGGCCACACCGTGATGAGCGGTGACATCCAGAGGATGCGCGCTTCGCGTCGCCGTATCGCCGCCGAACCAGCCGCCGTCGCGCCTCGGCTCTACCTGCTGCTGCCCAGCGGGGTGCGGGAACCGCTCAGCCAGCCGATCCGGGTGGGTCGGGCGCCGAGCGTCAGCAAGATCTCCGGTGGCCTCGTGCCCAAACTGGTGAGCCTGGGCGGTGCCGACCAGGATGTGTCGCGCAACCACGTGCACTTCACCGTCGAGGGCGACACCGTCGTCGTCACCGACCTGCATTCCCGCAACGGCACCCTGGTCGTGCTGCCGGGCAAGCCGGCCCAGAAGTTGCGCCAGGGCGAACCCACCGCGGTCATCGTGGGCACCGTCATCGACCTCGGTAGCGGCATCACCCTCACGGTCGGCCAGGAGTGATGCGCCGCGCACCTTCCGTCGCCCCGGAACTGCCCGGCTACGAATATGTCTCCGTCCTCGGCTCCGGCGGCTTCTCCGACGTGTTCCTCTACCAGCAGCGCCTGCCCCGGCGCCGGGTCGCAGTGAAGGTCCTGCTCACCGAACAGCTGAACCCCTCCACCCAGGCGCAGTTCGTCGACGAAGCCAACCTGATGGCGCAACTGTCGACCCATCCGTACATCGTCACGATTTACCACGCCGATGTCGCGGGCGATGGCCGGCCGTACTTCGTGATGGAGCATTGCTCGGGCCCGAGCTTGGCCGAACGTTACAAGCGCCAGAAATTCGGGGTCGAGGACGCCCTGCGCACCGGAGTGCGCCTGGCCGGCGCGATCGCGACCGCCCATTCGGCCGGCATCCTGCACCGCGACATCAAACCGGCCAACGTTCTCACCAACGACTTCGGCTGGCCCGCCCTCACCGACTTCGGCATCTCGTCGAGCCTCGACGAGGAACTGCCCGTGCAAACCAGCACCGGTAACCACCGCCCGGCCGGGTCGGAGTCCACCGGCGCCGGAGAAAGCCAGTCGGTCGGCATGAGTGTGCCCTGGTCGCCGCCGGAGATGTTCGAGGACGACCCGCGGCCCGACGTGCGCAGCGACGTCTTCTCGCTGGCCGCCACCATCCACACCCTCCTGGCCGGACAGACGCCGTTCGAGATCCACGGGCGGTCCAACGGCACCCTCGATCTGATCGGTCGCATCGAACGCGGTGCCATCACCCCCATCGGCCGTGACGATGTGCCGCGCTCGCTCGTGGCCGTACTGGCCAAGGCCATGGCCACCCGGCGCGACGACAGGTTCGCCACCGCCGTGGACTTCGCTCGCGCCCTCCAGCGGGTGGAGCTCGAACTCGGTTACGCGCCAACGGGTATCGACATCCCCACCATCGCGGGCACCGAGCACGGCAAACCGGATGCGCCGGCCGGCGACGACGAGACCCGGGCGCGTTCCGTGGTGTCAATCGTCGCGCAGGCCCCGGCTCCGGCCCGGGCCGCCCCGGCGACGCCCGCAGCGCCGCACGCCGAACCGGATCAGGCGGACGCGACACGCGTGCGCGGCGCCCGGGTGATCGAACCGGGCAGCGCCCCATCCGGCAGCGCTCCCGCCAGGAGCGCCGACGCCGGCACGCCCGCCCCCGGCACCCCCAGCCCGGCCAAGGAAGCCACCGTCGTACGCCCCCGCGACTCGGTACGAGCACAGGAACCCGTCGCAGCGCCCGCCGCCGCCGACGATGCCCCGATAGAGAACGCATCCGGCCGTCGCCGCCTGGTGATGATCGGGTCCATAGCCGCGGCCGTGCTCCTGATCGGCGCCGTGGTCGCCGCGGTCACCCTCACCGGCATCGACAACTCCGCCCTCACCCCCAGCGCCTCTCCGGTACCGGCCAAACCGGACAGCGTGAATTCCGCCGCCGGAGTGCCGGCGCCGGTCCTCGAGGGCACCGCGACCTCCGAAGACGGCAGTCAGGTCACCTTCACGGTCAGCAACCCGTCCCCGTTGGACGGCGACGTTTACAGGTGGGCTCGCGCCGAAACCCCCAACCAGCCCAAGCTCAGCACTGTCGCCGACATCACCGTTGACGGCGTCGTGCCCGGCAGCACGGTCTGCGTGGACATCTACCTGCAACGCACCGACGGCAAGATTTCGGAGGCCAACCGTGCCTGCAACCGCTGAAATCACGCCGGTGCAGCCGCTGCGGATTGAATTCTGCGGCGAGTGGTACGGGGTGGAGCCCGGAGCGGACTTCTCGATCGGGCGCGAGTCCGACCTCACCATCGACGACAATCCGTATCTGCACCGCACCTTCCTGCGGCTCTACGAGGACTACGGAATGTGGTGGATCGCGAACGTGGGCAACCTCTTGTCTGCGACGGTGTCGGACACCACCGGCACGGTGCAGGCCTGGCTGGCGCCCGGTGCCAAACTGCCCATCGTCTTCCAGACCATGCACGTGATGTTCAGCGCCGGCTCGTCCACCTACGACTTCACCATCCACGCCGAGTCCGACTTCTACAACACCTCGCTGTCGGCCTCGCACGAGGGCGGTACCACCACCATCCTGCCCGTGACCCTCACGACGAGTCAGCGCCTGCTGATCGTGGCCCTGTCCGAGAGCATCCTCACCCAGGCTGTGCCCGGGCGGGGCGCCATTCCCAGCTCGGCGGAGGCCGCGGCCCGGCTGGGCTGGAGTATGACCACGTTCAACCGCAAGCTCGACAATGTCTGCAGCAAACTCGACAAGCTCGGCGTCGCCGGGCTTCGCGGCGGTACCGGCCATCTGGCCACCAATCGGCGGGCTCGACTGGTGGAGTACGCCGTCGCCACCCGGCTGGTGAGTCTGGACGATGTTGTCCTGCTCGACCGGGCGGCCGAGGGGGAGTGACCGGTGGGGACCCTGAGTTCGTGGTTGCGCGGCCGCAAGATGTCGGCTTCGGTAGTGGCCCTGTCGGTGATGGCCGGCGTGCCGCTGTCGTTCGCGGTGCTGCACGAGGGTTTCCCGGTGACGGATGTCGACCTCTCGGCCCGTGATGTGTGGGTCACCAACGGCAAGCAGCTGCTGGCCGGCCGGTTGAACCGGCAGATCGAAGAGCTCAACGCCTCGGTCAACGCCGCGTCCAGCGCCTTCGACGTGCTGCAGAACGGCGATGACGTCTTCCTCATCGATAGCAGTGTGGGCTCGATCGAACGTATCGACCCCGCCTTCACCACCCTTGGCGAACGTGTCGACGTGACGCCCGGCTCCGAGGTGCTCCACGGCGGCGACTCGATCGCCGTGATGGCCCCCTCCGGTGACGTGTGGGTACTCAACGCCGCCGGCGAACTGAGCTTCGACCCCAAAACCACCGACCCGGTGATGGAGCTCGGCGCGGGCGGTCACATCGCCGTTTCGCAGGACGGCGTGGTCTTCGGCGCATCATCGACCGAAAAGAGCCTCTTCAGCTACGACCCGTCCTCCGAAGACACGGCCCAACCGGTAGCGAATGACCTGCCGAAGCTGGGCGAGTTCCAGATTGCGGCAGTGGGGGACACCGCCGTTCTGCTGGACACGGAGAACCATCGGCTCGTTGTCGACGGTGAGAGCATTGAGGTCCCCAAAACCGCCCTGAAGTTGCAGCAGACCGGGGCCGAGAACGACGTGGTACTGGTGGCGACCACGAAGGCGCTGCTGAGGGTGCCTCTGAACGGCGGCGACATCGTCACGGTCGACGCGAAGCTGGATGCCGCCGTGACCGATCCGAAATCGGTGTCGGCACCGGTGTGGTTGAACGGGTGCGCGCACGCGGCCTGGGCGGGTGCCCAGCGTTACCTCGCCGACTGCGACGGCTCCGAGGTGTTGCGAGAGACGATCCAGCAGCCCACCCAGGGGTCGGTGCTGGAGTTTCGGGTCAATCGTGATGTGATCGCGTTGAACAACCTCTCCAACGGCAACGTGTGGCTGGTGGATTCGAACATGCGCCTGGTCGAGAACTGGGAAGAGGTCACCCCGCCGGAGGAGTCCGACGCTGAGGACGGCACCGAAAAAGCCGCCCAACAGTCCTTCGAAGACACCATCGCTGAGCGCACGAATGTGAACCGGGCGCCGCTGGCGCGCGACGACGCGTACGGGGTGCGGCCGGGCAAGACCACGGTGTTGCCGGTGCTGGAGAACGACACCGACCCCGACGGTGACGTGCTCACGGTCACCAACATCAGCGGGTTCTCCCCGTCGCAGGGCAGCCTGGATTACATCGACGGTGGCCGGGCCGTGCAGTTCACTCCCGCCGAGGATGCGGCCGGAACGGTGTCGTTCCGCTACACGGTCGCCGATGGTCGCGGCGCCGTCGCCGAGGCGCAGGTGAATGTGACCATGCGTCCGTTGGGGGAGAACCTGGCCCCGGTGTCGAACCGGGCCGGCGCCATCAGCGTGGAGCAGGGCCAGCTGGTCAGCTACAACGTGCTCTCGGACTGGATCGACCCCGACGGTGACGACATCTACCTGGTCTCCGCCTCGCCGACCACCGGTGACGGTGTGCGGTTCGGCCCGGAGGGTTTTGTCACCTTCGAATCCAAGACCGCCGAACTGGGGGTCAAGGAGGTGCAGTTCGTCATCTCCGACGGCTTGCTCACCGCCACCGGCGTGCTGACCGTTGACGTGAAGGCGGCGGGCACGCTGAACCCGGTCGGGACACCGGACTTCAGCACAGTGTTCGTGGGGGAGACGGCACTGATTGAGCCGCTCAAGAACGATGTGACTCCGTCGGGAGCCCCATTGGCGTTGATCGGGGTCAACGAGGTGCCCAACGACCTCACCGCCGTGCCGAACCTGGAACGTGGCACCATCGCCGTATCGTCGGGCAAGGCCGGCAGTTACGTCTTCACCTACAGTCTCGGCGCCGGCGCCACGTCGAGCGTCGGCCTGATCCGCGTTGACGTGATTGAGAACCCCGCGGAGATCCTGCCTCCGATCGCCGTCAAAGACACCGCTTACCTCCGCGCGGCCGAACCCGTCACGATCCCGGTGCTGGACAACGACGTCTCGCCCAGCGGCCGGGTGCTCGCGGTGCAGTCCGTGGACCTGAGCAGCACCGATGACCTCGTCACGGTCGAAATCCTCACCAACACGGTGTTGCGGGTCACCGCATCCGCGGCCCTCACGCAGCAGGTGCAGTTCACCTACACGATCAGCGACGGCGAGGGCACGTCAACCGCCGGCGTCACCGTTGTGCCGGTGCCGCCGCTGATCAAGCATCAGCCGCCCGTCGCGGTCGACGACTCCGTGAGCGTGCGCGCTGGGGACATCGTGAGTGTGTCGGTGCTCGACAACGACTACCACCCCGACTCCGCCACCATGACGGTCGCCCCCGACCTGGCCGACACCGCCGACGCCGGCGGGCTGGCCTTCGTCACGGGCAATCAGGTGCGCTACCAGGCGCCCACCGAACCCGGCGCCTACAGCATTGCGTACACGATCTCGGATGCCTTCCAGGAGACCGCGACAGCCATCGTGCGGTTCACCGTGATCGCCGTGAACGTGGCGGACAATCAGGCGCCCACGCCGCTGCCGTTGACGATGCGCACGTTTGCGGAGTCGACGATCAAGGTGCAGGTTCCGTTGGACGGCATCGACCCCGACGGCGATTCGGTGTACCTCACCGCCGTCACCTCTGCTCCCACCTTGGGCCGCATCGTGGACCAGGGCAGTGATTTCTTCATCTACGAGGCCTACCCCGGCACTGCCGGCACTGACTCGTTCACCTATCAGGTCGCGGATACCGTCGGTGCGACGGCCGAGGGCACGGTGCGGATCGGCGTGATCCCCCGCCCGGTGGCAATGCTGCCCCCGAACGCGGTTGATGACGCCATCGAGATCAAGCCCGGCCGCAATGGATCGATCCCCGTCGTCTTGAACGACTCTGATCCCAACGGGTACAAGCTGACCCTGTCGAAGAAGCTGCCCGAGGTGGACCCCGGCATCACGGCCACGGTCGACGGCAGCCGGGTGATCGTGGAGGCACCCGCCGAGGAAGGCACCTATACGCTGCGGTACGAGATCACCAACGGGCACGGCGGTGCCGATACGGCGTTTGTGCAGGTGAAGGTGACCGAGGACGCGAAGGCGCAGTACCCGGTCGCGATCGACCACTTCGTCGAGCCCGACCAGGTCCTGGCCGGCACGCCGATCGACGTCCCGGTACTCGACGGCGCGGAGAACCCGAGCGGTCTGATCGAGGACCTGGTGATCACCCTCGAGGGCCCGAACGCCGGCAACGGCGCGCTACAGGCCGACGGCACGGTTCGGGTCGAACCGTCCACCGACCGGCAGGCGATCGCGTACAGGCTCACGAACGAGCTCGATCAGCTCAGCGCCACGGCATTCATCATCGTGCCACCGCAGCCCAAACCCGTGGATCCGGTGAATCAGCCGTCCACCGAGCCCACACCAGAAGAAGAGCAGTTCCCGCCGCCGTTCCTGAAAGACATCGGCCCGCAGGTCGTCAAGATGAACGGGTCCAAGTCCTGGACCATCGGCGACATCGTCGAGGTGCCCTCCGGCCGCCCCGCGCTGCTGCTCAGCGCCACCGCGACCAACAGTGACGGTTCAAAGGTGGCCGGCGGCTCCTCGTTGAGCTTTGTGGCCGCCAGAGACTACCGCGGCCCGGCGTCGGTGACCTTCGTGGTCACCGACGGCACCGGCGCCGACGACCCCGCGGGCAACCAGGCGACCCTCACCATCCCGATCACCGTCGGCGACCCCGACTTCGAAGACGTCGCCCCCACCTTCACCCCGCCCAAAGTCACCCTCGAGGCGGGCGAGTCCGCAACCGTGGTGAACCTGCGCTCATCCAGCGGGCATCCGAACCCGGCCATCATCGAAAACCTCAGCTACGGCGCCCTGGCCGGCGCCACAGCGGATGTCGCCGCCGCCATCTCGGGGGCCAACCTCACGGTCTCCTCCCCACTCGGCACCCAACCCGGCACCAGGGTGCGCCTCACCTTCAGCGTCACCTACCGGGAGTTCACCATCCCCGGCTCGGTGGATGTCACTGTCGTCTCCTCGACCCGGGCCGTGCCGCAGGCCGTGGACGACGCCGGACCCAACGGCGCCGGCATCGAAACGACACCGAGTTCGGTCGTGCAGGTTCCCGTGCTCGACAACGACTACAACCCTTTCGCGCAGGACGGCAAACCACTCACCGTGGTGTCCGCGACGATCGAGCAGGACGTCAGCGGAGGTAAAGCGTCGGTCTCTTACACCGCGAGCGGGGTGACCATCACGACAGGACCCGGTGCCACCGGCACCCTCACCGCCGTGTACCGCATCCTCGACGCGACCAAGGACCAGGCCAGAGCCACCCAGGGACGCATCACCCTGGTCATCCGGGACCGTCCCGATGCCCCCAACGCGCCCACAGCAGCCGAGGGCAATGCCGCAGCCACCATCAGCTTCGCGGCGCCCTCCTCGAACAATTCTCCGATCACGGGCTACACCATCAGCTGGACCGGCGGCTCCAGGAATGTGACCAGCGCCGGCACCTACGACATCACCGGACTCACCAACGGACAGAGCTACGCGTTCCAGGTGACGGCCCAGAACGCCAAAGGCACCTCGAACGCCTCGGCATCCAGCAACACGGTCACCCCCTACGGAGTGCCCGGTGCTCCCGCCAGCGCCAATCTCACGGCGTCGGCCACCGGCAACGGTGCGCTCGGGCTCAGCTGGGCCGCACCGGGCAGTACCGGAGGGCGCGGGGTCAGCGGCTACAAATACGAGTGGGTCACCGGCGGCGCCGCCAACGGCTCGACCAGTGGCGCCACAACCGCCTCGGCCACCGGAACCGCGACCACGCAGTACCAGTACCGGGTGCAGGCCTGCAACCCGCGCGGTTGCGGCGACTGGACCACATCGAACGCCGCGACACCCACGACACCGCCACCGCCTCCGCCGGCCTGGGCACCGACCCACTACGGCTTCTCGGTGACCCAGCAGGCCTGCCCGGAACCGGACTCCACCTACAACAAGCCCGTCACCAACGGCAATTCGGGCTGCACCATGAACGCCCGCGGCTACCTGCAGCCCGGAACCGTGATCGATGCGATCTGCCTGTCCGTGCGCAACGGCAAGAACTGGTACTACTTCCAGATCGAAGACCGCAGCTACGACGGCTGGTTCATCCGGATCTCGGACACCAACGGCACGATCATTCCGAATTGCTGATGAACACGCACGAACGGGTACCCCTGCCCATCCGGGTGGCCCCCGTTCGCGTGTTAGCGTAAGAGCCGGTCAGGGGACAGTGCCAAAGGTCACGGCGCGATAGGCCATACTTTTTCACGTACACGCATCAACATCACATTTGGGGGAAATCGGGTGGGGACCCTCAGTTCGTGGTTGCGCGGCCGAAGGGTATCGGCATCCGTGGTGGCTCTGTCGGTGATGGCGGGCGTGCCCCTGTCGTTCGCGGTGCTGCACGAGGGTTTCCCGGTGACGGATGTCGACCTCTCCGCCCGCGATGTCTGGGTCACCAACGGCAAAGAGCTGCTGGCCGGCCGGTTGAACCGGCAGATCGAAGAGCTGAACGCCTCGGTCAACGCTTCATCGAGCACCTTTGACGTGGTGCAGGACGGCGAAGACGTCTTCCTGATCGACGGCAGCGCGGGCACCATCGAACGCATCGACCCGGCCTTCACCACCCTCGGCGAACGCGTCGACGTGGCCCAGGGGTCCGAGATCGCCTACGGCGGCGACTCCATCGCGGTGATGAACCAATCCACCGGTGAGGTCTGGGTGATCAACGCCGCCGGCGAACTGAGCTTCGACCCCAAGGCCACCGACCCGGTGATGAAACTGGGCAAGGGCGGCCACATCGCTGTCTCGCCGGGCGGCGTGGTCTTCGGCGCCTCCAAGACCGACAAGACCCTCACCCGCTTCGACCCGACGGCCGAAGAACCCGAGTCCGCCGAATCCGACCTGCCCAAGCTGGGCGAGTTCCAGATCGCGGCGGTGGGGGACACCGCCGTTCTGCTGGACACGGAGAACCATCGGCTCGTTGTCGACGGTGAGAGCATTGAGGTCCCCAAAACCGCCCTGAAGTTGCAGCAGACCGGGGCCGAGAACGACGTGGTACTGGTGGCGACCACGAAGGCGCTGCTGAGGGTGCCTCTGAACGGCGGCGACATCGTCACGGTCGACGCGAAGCTGGATGCCGCCGTGACCGATCCGAAATCGGTGTCGGCACCGGTGTGGTTGAACGGGTGCGCGCACGCGGCCTGGGCGGGTGCCCAGCGTTACCTCGCCGACTGCGACGGCTCCGAGGTAATGCGGGAGACGATCCAGCAGCCCACCCAGGGGTCGGTGCTTGAATTCAGGGTCAACCGTGATGTGATCGCGTTGAACAACCTCTCCAACGGCAACGTGTGGCTGGTGGATTCGAACATGCGCCTGGTCGAGAACTGGGAAGAGGTCACCCCGCCCGAGGAATCGGACGCTGAGGACGGCACCGAGAAGGCGGCCCAGCAGTCGTTTGAGGACACCCTGGCCGAGCGCACGAACGTGAACCGGGCGCCGCTGGCGCGCGACGACGCGTACGGGGTGCGGCCGGGCAAGACCACGGTGTTGCCGGTGCTGGAGAACGACACCGACCCCGACGGTGACGTGCTCACGGTCACCAACATCAGCGGGTTCTCCCCGTCGCAGGGCAGCCTGGATTACATCGACGGTGGCCGGGCCGTGCAGTTCACTCCCGCCGAGGATGCGGCCGGCACGGTGTCGTTCCGGTACACGGTCGCCGATGGTCGCGGCGCCGTCGCCGAGGCGCAGGTGAACGTGACCATGCGTCCGTTGGGGGAGAACCTGGCCCCGGTGTCGAACCGGGCCGGCGCCATCAGCGTGGAGCAGGGCCAGCTGGTCAGCTACAACGTGCTCTCGGACTGGATCGACCCCGACGGTGACGACATCTACCTGGTCTCCGCCTCGCCGACCACCGGTGACGGTGTGCGGTTCGGCCCGGAGGGTTTCGTGACCTTCGAATCCAAGACCGCCGAACTGGGAGTCAAGGAGGTGCAGTTCGTCATCTCCGACGGGCTGCTCACCGCCACCGGCGTGCTGACCGTGGACGTGAAGGCGCCCGGCAGCCTCAACCCCATCGGCACTCCGGACTTCACCACCGTGTTCCTGGGCGAGACCGCCCTGATCGAACCACTCAAGAACGACGTGACCCCCTCCGGTGCGCCGCTGGCCCTGATCGGGGTCAACGAAGTGCCCAACGACCTCACCGCCGTGCCCAACCTCGAGCGCGGCACCGTGGCCGTCTCCGCGAACAAGGCCGGCAGCTACGTCTTCACCTACAGCCTCGGCGCCGGCGCCACCTCCAGCGTCGGCCTGATCCGGGTGGACGTGCTGGAGAACCCCGACGACGTGCAACCGCCGATCGCGGTCAAGGACACCGCGTACCTGCGCGCCGGCGAACCGGTGATGATCCCGGTCCTCGACAACGACGTCTCACCCAGCGGCCGGGTCCTCGCCGTGCAGTCCGTCGACCTGACCGCAACCCAGGACCTCGTCACCGTGGAGATCCTCACCAACACCGTGCTGCGCGTCACCGCCGCCGCCGCGCTCACCGAGCAGGTGCAGTTCACCTACACCATCAGCGACGGCGACGGCACGTCAACCGCCGGAGTCACCGTCGTGCCGGTGCCGCCGCTGGTGAAGCACCAGCCTCCCGTCGCGGTGGACGACTCGGTGAGCGTGCGCGCCGGCGACATCGTCTCCGTTCCGGTGCTCGACAACGACTACCACCCCGACTCCGCCACCATGACGGTCGCCCCCGACCTGGCCGACACCGCCGATGTCGGCGGACTGGCCTTCGTCACGGGCAACCAGGTGCGCTACCAGGCTCCCCAGGAAGCCGGTTCCTACAGTGTCGTGTACAGCATCATCGACGCCTTCGCCGAGACCGCGACGGCCACGGTGCGGTTCACCGTCACCGCCCTGGACGATAAGAACAACCGGCCGCCCACCCCGCTGCCGCTGACCATGCGCACCTTCGCCGAATCCACCATCAAGGTGCAGGTGCCGCTGGACGGCATCGACCCCGACGGCGACTCGGTGTACCTGAAGGACGTCACCAGCGCCCCGGAGCTCGGCAGGATCGTCGAGGCGGGCAGCGATTTCTTCATCTACGAGGCCTACCCGGGCACGGCGGGAACGGATGTCTTCACGTACCAGGTCGAAGACACCCTAGGCGCCACCGCCGAAGGCTCCGTGCGCATCGGCGTGATCCCTCGACCGGTCGAACTGCTGGCGCCGAGCGCGATCGACGACGCCATCGAGATCAAGCCTGGCCGCACCGGATCGATCCCGGTCGTGCTCAACGACTCCGACCCCAACGGCTACAAGCTCACCCTCTCCGAGAAGCTGCCCGAGGTCGATCCCGGCATCATCGCCACCGTCGATGGCAGTCGCGTCATCGTGGAAACGCCCGCCGAGGAGGGCACATACACGCTGCGCTACGAGATCACCAACGGGCACGGCGGCGCCGACACGGCCTTCATCCAGGTGAAGGTCACCGAGGACGCCAAGGCTCAGTACCCCGTGGCGATCGACCACCTCGTCGAACCCGAAGAGATTCAGGCCGGCCAGGCCGTCGACATCGACGCGCTCGAGGGAGCCGAGAACCCGAGCGGCCTGATCGACGAGCTGGTCATCAGCCTGGAGGGACCCAACGCCGCCTCTGGCGCCATCCAGTCAAACGGCGTCGTGCGAGTCGAGCCCACCTTCGAACGTCAGGCGATCGCCTACAGGCTCACCAACGAGGTCGACAAGCTCAGTGCCACCGCGTTCATCATCGTGCCGGCCATGCCGGAGCCGAACACCCCGAAGCCGACTGATCCCGCGAACGCCGAACCGACGCCGGAAGAAGAGGTGTTCCCGCCGCCTTTCCTGAAGGACATCGGCCCGCAGGTCATCAAGATGAACGGCTCGAAGAGCTGGTCCCTCGCCGACATCGTCGAGGTCCCCTCCGGCCGCCCCGCCGTGCTGCTCAGCGCCACCGCCACCAACAGCGACGGCTCGAACGCCATGAACGGTTCCACGTCACTGAGCTTCGTGGCCGCGGCCGATTACCGAGGGCCCGCCGCCCTGACCTTCGTGGTGACCGACGGGACCGGTGCCGGAGACCCCAAGGGCAACCAAGCGACCCTCACCATCCCGATCACCGTCGGCGACCCGAACTTCGAGGACGTCGCTCCGACCTTCACCCCGTCCAAGGTCACCGTGGAGGCCGGCGAGGGTGCGCAGGTCGTGAACCTGCGCAACTCGACAGGACACCCCAACCCCGACATCATCCAGAGGGTCAGCTACGGATCGCTCAGCGGAACGAGCGGCGCCGTCGCCGCGACCCTCGCCGGAGCCGACCTCACCATCTCCTCACCGCTGGGCACCCAGCCGGGCGCCAAGGTGAAGCTCACGTTCTCGGTCACGTACAAGGAATTCACCATCCCCGGCTCGATCGAGGTGACGGTGGTCTCGTCCACCCGCCCCGTTCCCCAGGCCGTCGACGATGCCGGCCCCAACGGCGCAGGTATCGAAACCCGGCCGAGCACCTCGGAGACTGTGCCCGTGCTCAATAACGACTACAACCCCTTCGCCAAGGACGGCAAGCCGCTCGTGGTGATCGGCGCGGTCATCGAACAGCAGGTCGGCTCCGCTTCCGTCGCGTTCACCGGCAACGACGTCACCATCAAGACCGGCTCGGGCGCCACCGGCACTCTCACGGTGGTCTATACGATCAAGGACGCCACCGGCGACCCGGCCCGCCAGACCAAGGCCAGGATCACCTTCGTGATCCGCAACAACCCGGATGCCCCCAAGGCGCCGACCGCGGTCGAGGGCGACGGCAGCGCCACGGTGAGTTTCACCGCCCCGTCGTCGAACAACTCAGAGATCATCGACTACACCATCTGGTGGGGCGGCGGCTCCACGACAGTGAAGAGCGCCGGCACCCACGACATCACCGGCTTGACCAACGGGTCCAACTACGACTTCACCGTGACCGCCCGGAACGCCATCGGAGACTCCACGCCGTCGGCCTCGAGCCCAACCGTCACCCCTTATGGACTGCCCGGGGCGCCTGCCAGCGCCACGCTCAGGGCGCCCGGGCAGGGCACCGGGGCGCTTGAACTCACCTGGTCTGCACCCGGCAGCAACGGCGGGCGCGGCGTAACTGAGTACCACTACGAGTGGGTTCAGGGGCGTAGTGGATACCGCTATACGTCCGCCCTTTCGGCGTCCGATACCGGAAACATCGACCAGCCTGCCCAGTACCGGGTTCGGGCCTGCAACCCGCGCGGCTGCGGCGAGTGGACGTCCTCGAACACGGCGACTCCGCAACCCGAACCGCCGCCGCCCCCGCCCCGGGCGTATGTGTGCAAGGGCGCGAACGCCCCGGTGGGTAACTACGTGGAGGTTCGGTACGAGTACTTCAAACCCGGCAACCACCGGCTCACTACCGCAATCAACGGCGATTCGAGCGCGTTCACCAACATCGGGTACGACCTGAACGCCAACGGCAAGGTACGCCTCCAGAACTGGCTGGGCGTGCGGGTGGGCGGCGAGAACATCAAGGTGATCATCGGCGCCGGTGCGCCCACCGGTATCCCCGAGACCAACACCATCTCCGGCACGGCCTGGAACAACCTGGCGCCCAACACATGCTCCGGCTAACGAACGAGAACAGGAAGAACATCACATGAGCGTCACCCAAGAACAGGCAGACTGGTTCGCCGAAGCATTCGGCAAGCTCGTCGGCAACGTCGAACAGGCGATCCTCGGCAAGGACCACGTGATCCGGCTCGTTGTCGCCGCGATGCTCACCAACGGCCACGTGCTGCTGGAGGACTTCCCCGGCACGGGTAAAACCGTGCTGGCCAAGGCCCTGGCCAAGACCCTCGACGGCACCAACTCGCGCATCCAGTTCACCCCTGACCTGCTGCCGTCCGACGTCACCGGTGTCACCATCTACGACCAGGGCAAGGGCCTCTTCGAGTTCCACAAAGGACCGATCTTCGCGTCGATCGTGCTCGCCGACGAGATCAACCGGGCCAGCCCCAAGACCCAGTCCGCTCTGCTCGAGGTGATGGAAGAGGGCCGGGTCACCGTCGACGGCATCAGCCACGAGGTCGGTAGCCCGTTCATGGTCATCGCCACCCAGAACCCCGTCGAGCAGGCCGGAACGTACACGCTGCCCGAGGCCCAGCTCGACCGCTTCCTGTTCAAGACCTCGCTCGGCTACCCGGATCACGACACCGCCGTCACCCTGCTGCTGGACTCCTCGAACCGGTCCAGGGACGCCGGGATCACGCCGATCATCGCGTCCAGCTCGGTCACCACCATGGCCCAGCTGGCGTCCGAGGTGTTCGTGGACGCCGCCGTGCTCGGCTACCTCAACGAGATCGTCACCGCCACCCGCACCGACGTGTCCTCGACCCTCGGCGTGAGCATGCGTGGCGCCCTCGCCCTGGCCAGGGCGGCCAAGACCTGGGCCCTGTCGCAGGGGCGCACCTTCGTCAGCCCCGACGACATCCGCGACCTGGCCATCCCGGTGCTCGCGCACCGCATCATGGTCGACCCCGAAGCCGACTTCGCCGGCGTCACCGCCGAAGACATCGTCAGCCGGATCCTCGTCGAGGTGGCCCCGCCCGCCTTCCGCGCAGCATGAGACGGGCCTCCGAGCGCGGGCCCGTCAGGATCTCACCGGCCAGACACGCCCTGAGATCGGTCGGTCGCGCGCTCGGGGCCGGTGCCTCCCACGCCTGGCGGTTGCTCCGCCAGGTGCTCGCCGTCGTGCTGGGGCGCATCCGCCCCGTCGTCGATGTGATCGGCCCGGCCGGCCGGTTGGTGCTGCTCTGCGCGGTCACCGCGTTCATCGTGAGCGCCGTGTTCGGCTGGGTGGAATTCACCTACCTGGCGACCACCCTGCTGGCCGCCGTGCTCGTTGCCGTGCCGTTCATCATCGGTCGGGCCACCTACGCCGTCGAGCTGCAGCTGAACCCGCACCGCGTCGTCGCCGGCGAACGGGCCCTGGGGCAGATGACCGTCACGAACTCGGGGGAGCGCGCCCTGCTGCCCGCCCGCATGGAACTTCCCGTCGGCACCGGGCTGGCGGAGTTCGTCATCCCCGGGCTCGCACCGGCCGCCGTGCACGACGAGCTGTTCGCCGTGCCCACCCAGCGCCGCGCCGTGATCGTCGCCGGCCCCGCCGTCTCGGTGCGCGGTGACCAGCTGGGCCTGATGCGGCGCACCGTGCGCTGGACCGAGGCCGTTGAGCTGTTCGTGCACCCGGTGACCACCCGGATCGCCTCCTCGGCCGCCGGCCTCATGCGTGACCTCGAGGGTGAGGTCACCAAGAAGATCACCAGCGACGACATCTCCTTCCACGCCCTGCGCGCGTACGAGCCCGGCGACCCGCTGCGCAATGTGCACTGGCGCACGTCCGCCCGCACCGGGCAGCTGATGGTGCGTCAGTTCGAAGAGACCCGGCGCACCCAGCTCACCATCGTGCACACCTCCGAGACCGCGTACTACGCCTCGGACGAGGAGTTCGAACTCGCCGTGTCCGTGACCGCATCGCTGGCGCTGCAGATCATCCGCGACGGCACCGGCCTCAGCGTGGTCACCGAGAAGCTCGCCCTGCGCACCGCGACCCCGGTGTCCCTGCTCGACGACACCTCCAGGATCGACGCCGTGTCCGGCCTCTTCCCGAGCCTGCGGGAATTCGCGCGGGCCGCCACCCGGCGCCTGCCGCCGCCCAGCGTGGTCATGATCATCGCCGGTTCGCTGATGGACCTCACCGAATTCCGGGCCGCGCAGACCCTGTTCGGTAAGGACGCCACCACCCTCGCGTTCCGTATTAACCCCGGGGCGCAGTCCCGGCTGTCCACGGTGTCCGGCCTCACGGTCGTCACCATCGGCGATCTGGCCGACCTGCCCAAACTTCTCCGACGGGTACACCGATGAGCCGCTTCACCCGCCCCCGTCCGACAACGCGGGCCAGGACCGCGCCGGCAGCCAGGCCACGCCCCGACCGGCCAGCGGGACTGCGCGCGGCCTGGCGGCCGTTCCCGCGGGCCGCCTGGACCGACGTCGCCGTGCTGAGCCTGCTGTCGTTGCTGGGCGTGCTGGGCCTGGAGACCTCCTTCGGCGACTACAACTTCCTGGTCGCCGGCCTCGGCGGACTGATCGTGGGAACCGGAATCGCCGTGCTCGGCTACGCACTGCGGCTGGGTGTAGTCACCAGCGTGCTCGCCGCCATCCTGGCGTACTTCCTGCTCGGCACGCCGTTCACCATGCCCGGCGAAGCCCTGCTCGGCGTGTTCCCCAGCATCTCGTCCACCGCCGGCCTGGCGTTGGGCGCGGTCTTCGGCTGGAAGGACATCGTCACCCTCGGCACGCCCGTGGAAGCACCGTATTACATGCCGGTGCTGCCCTACTTCGCGGCCTGGTTGATCGCCCTGGTCGGCACCATGCTGGCCAGCCGGTGGCTGCCCGGCCGCCGGCGCACAGTCTGGCGCACCGGTGTTCTCCTGATCGGGCCGGTCCTGCTGTATCTGACCGGCATCCTGATGGGCACCGACAAGACCTTCTACGCGGGCCTGCGCGGTGTTGCCTTCGCCGTTGTCGCCATCGTCTGGATCGGCTGGCGCCGCACGAAAGTGGAACGCGCGGATGCCGCGGGCGCAGCTCGGCTGCTGCGACGCAAGCTTCTGGGCACCGCCACCCTGGTCGTCGGAGCCGTGCTGATCGGCGCTCTCGTCGGCGGTGTCCTGGCACCGGAGACCAAGGACCGATTCGTGCTGCGCGAGGAGATCCAGCCGCCGTTCGATCCGCTCGAGTTCCCGAGCCCGTTGGCCGGCTTCCGGCAGTTCACCAAGACCCTCGCTGACACCCCGCTGTTCTCCGTGACCGGAATGCAGCCCGGAGAGACCCTGCGGCTGGCGAGTATGGATGCCTACGACGGCAAACTGTGGAATGTGGCCGCCGCGGACACCCTGGTGAACGGCTCCGGCAGCTTCCGCCTCGTGGGCCGCACCATCCCCGAACCGGCCTTGGTCACCAGCAGTGCGAACAGCACCGTCACCGTCGACGTCGTCGGGTACGAAGACGTCTGGCTGCCGGTGATCGGGTATCCGGCCACCGTGGACTTCGACGACGCGGGCAGCCAGGAGGAGGCCGAGACCCTGCGCTACAACGCCGATAGCGGCACCGCCGTGCTCACCACCGGTGTCGAACCCGGTTATGAGTACACGGTGAACGCCATGCTGCAGCAGACCTACCGGGATGAGGACCTCCAGGACGTGCCCGTCGCCGACGTCACCCAGCCTGCGGTCGAGAACATCCCCGACGTCGTCGTGGCCAAGGCCATCGAGTACGCCGGCACGGCCGATACTCCCATCGACAGTCTCCGGGCGATCGAACAGGCGCTCAAGACCAAGGGGTTCCTCAGCCACGGCCTGGCCTCTGACGGCATCCCGTCCAGGGCCGGCCACGGCGCCGACCGTATCAACGAACTGTTCACCCGCACCCAGATGGTGGGCGATGAGGAACAGTACGCCGCCGCGATGGCCCTGATGGCCCGCAGCCTGGATTACCCGGCCCGCGTGGTGATGGGCTTCGCGCCCGATGTGCCCGAGGACGCCGGCACCGTGGAGATCACCGGAACCGACGTGACGGCCTGGGTGGAAGTGGCCTTCGAAGGCGTCGGCTGGGTCGCGTTCTACCCCACCCCTGACCAGACTGACGTTCCGCAGGACCAGACCCCCAAGCCCAAGACCGAGCCCCAGCCGCAGGTGCGTCAGCCCCCGCGCATGGACAACGAAGCCGACGACCTGCTGACCGCCGTCGAAATCGACGACACCAAGGACGAGGACAAGGACAAGGACTTCGAGCTGCCCGGCTGGGCCTGGATCGTGATCGGCTCGATCGGCATCCCGCTGATACTGATCGGTGTCCCGTTCCTCGTCATCGCCGCGCTGAAGTCCCGCCGCCGCCGCAATCGCCGAACCAAGGGGACCGGCGATGAACGCGCCGCCGGAGCCTGGTCCGAGCTGGCGGACGGCTTTGCCGAGCTTGGTTTCGAGGTGCCACGCGCGTCGAGCCGTCGTCAGGTGGCCGTCAGCCTGGAAGCGCAGCTGGCCGCCCAGCTGCTCAGCCCCGACGGCACCGGGGAGATCGTCGACGCCGCGGAGTTCGTGGCGCCGCACCGGCTGGTGCCGGTAGCAGCTTCCGTCGACAGCGCCGTGTTCGGCGGCGAGCAGGTCAGCGACGAGGTCGTGGAGAGCAATTGGACGGCGGCACTGGCCTGCCTCGCCACCGCGGGGGAGTCCGCCGGGCGCCTGCGCCGGATTCTCGCCAGGTTCAGGCTCCGCGCCAAGCGGGACTGGAGCCAGGTGAACCTGCGCGGCAGCCGTGGCCCCGGCACGGGCCGAAGGTAGAGTTGCACCGTGGAAAATCCGGACTTCATTGTTCCCCCGCCGGGCATGTTTCGCTCGAAAGACGCTGAGGCTGACGCCGAGGTCGACGAGGAATCAACGGCGCGGGTGCCGCACAAGAACCTGATCGGCGCCATCCCGCCGGCGCCAGGGGGTGGCGCTCCGATGGTCGCCGACAATGCGGCGCCGCCGACCGGCCCGCCGATGCCCACGGTGGGAGCCGCCCCGCTGGCCGGTGCCCCCGCGGTCGCGCCGCCGGGGGCC